>CALLGK010000035.1 GCA_938009905.1 uncultured Acidimicrobiales bacterium
TGTGATTCACGAAGGCCGGCTGCTGTTTGACGGTGCGCTGAGCGCGTTGAGCGAGCGGTTCGCCGCGCACAAAACGATTGTGGTGACCCTCGACGAGCCGGCAGATCTTTCGAGCTACGGCAACATCGTTGATGAGTCGCCCACCACAGTGACGCTTCGTGTGAGCCGCAACGACACGGCGTCGGTCACGGGTCGTCTGCTGGCCGAACAGCCCGTCGCCGACCTCACGGTTGAAGATCCGCCCATCGATGATGTGATCGAGTCGGCGTTTGAGGCTGGCGAATGACCGCAACGCAGGCAGGGGGAACGGGCACAGGCACCGACACCCCTACTGACCTGCACGAGAGCGGGATGCGGGCGTTCTTCCGCTTGTATTCGACCCTCTTTCGACTCGCCATCATCGAGCAGTTCCAATACCGGGCCGCCAACTACTTCTACATGATCGGCATGGTGACCGAACCCATCATCTACCTGGTGGTGTGGTCGACGGTGGCCGAGGCGAGGGGTGGCGAAGTCGGCGGGCTCACGGCCGGTGCCTTCGCGGCGTACTACATCGTGTGGACGCTCGTCCGAAACATGAACATCGTCTTCACGCCGTTCGGGTGGGAGCAACGCATCCGTGAGGGCGCCCTGTCTGGGCAGCTCGTGCGCCCGCTTCATCCCATCCACTACGACCTTGGCTTCTTCGCGGGCTGGAAGGTTGTCGTGATCGTGCTGTGGATTCCGCTTGCCATCGTGCTGTCGCTCATTTTCAGACCGGAGCTCGACCCGCGAGTGAGCCAGGCCGTCGGTTTCTTTGTGGCGATCTGGGGCGCCTATCTGATTCGATCGCTGCTGCTCTGGATGCTTGGCATGGTCACCTTCTGGACCACGAGAGTCACCGCCGCGTTCGAGGTGTTCTTTGCCGCTGAACTGCTGCTGTCTGGCCGGTTGGTGCCGATGCAGCTGATGCCCGACTGGGTGCAGACGATCGCCAGCTTCTTGCCGTTCGAATCGACGTTTGGCTTTCCCATCACGGCCCTCGTTGGCCCCATCTCTGACGAGGAACTCGTGAGGGGGCTGTTGACGCAGGCCATGTGGATTGCGCTTGGCGCGATCGGTGTGTCTGTCATGTGGCGGCGAGCCCTCCGTAACTACACGGCGGTGTCGGGATGAGGCTGGCGCTCACGTTCCTACGGATCAACGTGATGAACGAGCTGCAGTATCGGGCCAACTTCTTCCTGCAGATCCTCGAATCGCTCGTGGCCCTGGCCACCGGCCTCATCGTGCTGTCGCTCATCTTCTCTCAGACCTCGGCCCTCGACGGGTGGAGCCGGCCTCAACTGCTTGCCGTGCTTGGCGTGTTCACGATGGTTGGCGGGGTGATCAAGTTCGCGATCGAGCCGAACATGGGTCGGATCATGGCCGACATTCGCGAAGGCACGTTCGACTACGTGTTGACCAAGCCCATTGACTCACAGCTTTTCGTGTCGGTGCGGGAGTTCCGACTGTGGCAACTCACCGACGTGTTTGTGGGCGCCGCGGTTGTGGTGTGGGCTGCGCAGAGCAGCGACGGCAGCGGGGGAGACAACGTGACCGGCTCGGGAGCCGCCCTCGGGTTCCTGGTGTCGCTCGTTGCCGGGGCGCTGATGATCTACTGCGTGTGGCTGATCCTCACCACCGGGGCGTTCTGGTTCGTGCGTATGGAGATGCTCGAAGAGCTGTTCACCGGGCTGTATCGAGCCGGCCAGTATCCGGTGGGGATCTATCCGGGCTGGCTGCGTGCCGGACTCACGTTTCTGATTCCGATCGGCTTTGCCGTGACGGTGCCATCAGAAGCGCTCACCGGTCGGCTCACGTGGAGCCGCCTCGTGCTCGCGGTCGGCTTCGTGGTGTTTCTGATGGCGCTCACCCGAGCCATCTGGACCTGGGGCGTCCGCAACTACTCGGGCGCGTCGGCCTAACCCGGTCGGACCTCCCCTCGACCATGACTGGCACGGTTTTGAACTGGCACTGTTTTGCCAGCGTGGTGGGCAGGTTTGGTGCCAGTTCGGGTTGGGCAACTGGCACGGTTTTGAACTGGCACCGTTTTGCCCGGGTGCCGAGCAGGTTTGGTGCCAGTTCGAGAAACCGAACCGGTTGGTGGTGCTGCTAGCCCTTGACCGAACCGGCGAGGAGGCCTCGCACGAAGAAGCGCTGGAGCAAGAAGAACACGATGAGCGGCACGAAGGCCTGCACAAAGGCACCGGCCGACAGCACGTGTTCCTTCAGGCCGAACTCGCCAGCCTGCGATGCGATCTTGATCGTGGCCGGCCACTTGTCGCCGTTGGCTCCAATCATGGTGAGCGCAATCAGGTAGTCGTTCCAGGTCCAGAGGAACTGGAAGATGGCGAATGCGGCCAACACGGGAACCGACAGCGGAAACACCAGCCGCCAGAAGATCGTGAAGTGGTCGGCGCCGTCGATGCGGGCCGACTCAAACAGGTCCTTCGGAAGCTGGCTGATGTAGTTGTGCAACAAGAAGATGGCGAACGGCATCGCGAATGCGGTGTGGGTGATCCACACCGCCGTCGTTGTGCCAGCCAGTCCAAGGTCGGGAATGATCGTGACCGTCTTGTCGAGCCCGGGAATGGTCCAGTGCGCACCGTTTGAGTAGGCCTGGAGCAATGGGATGAGCGACACCTGGTTGGGAATGGCCAAGAGGGAAACGGTGGCGATGAACAGCACCTGCCGGCCTTTGAAATCAATCCAGGCGAACGCGTACGCCGCAAAGGCAGCGATGGCGATCGGGATGATCGTGGCCGGAATGGCGATGGCAAAGCTGTTGACGAGACCGGCGGTGAGACCACCGCTGGCCTCAGCGCCGAGCACCTCTTCGTAGTTTTGGATTCCCGGTGTGATCTCGTCGTCGAACACGTTCCACCAACCCGAGTTGCGTTGGGCATCTCGAGACCGGAACGAGTTCACGAAGAGGCTGAAGGTCGGCAGTGTCCAGAGGAACACCAGCACCCACAGAATCCAGGTGGGGATCGCAGCAAGGAAGTTGTAGAGCCGGCCAACCGGGCCAGGGGCGGAGCCACCACCCTTCGAACCGCCGCTATCAGGAATGATCTCGATGCCGTCGCCCGAAGCGATGTCGACATCTTTCACAGCCGTTGAGGATCCAGAATCGATCGTTGATCCAACCATGTCAGAGCTCCTTCTGCATCGTGCGGATGTTGTACGCCATCACCGGAACGACGGCGAGGAAGAGGACGATGGCGAGGGCGGAACCCAAGCCTGTGTTGAGCTCGGTGAACGCTCGCTGCCACATTTCGTTGGCAACCACCTGCGTGTCGAAGTTGCCGTTGGTCATCACCTTCACAATGTCGAAGACCTTCATGACGACGACGATCAATGTGGTGACCACAACGCCAATCGTCGGCGCGATCTGCGGCACCGTGATCTTCCAGAAGACCTGCGAGTCGTTTGCTCCGTCGATCTTGGCTGCCTCGATGAGCGACGAATCGACGGCCTTGATGGCGGCCGAGAAAATGACCATCGCAAAGCCGGTCTGAATCCAGATCAGCACCAGCATCAACCACAGATTGTTGAACGGTTGGTTGTCTGGCAGGAACTGGATCGTGGTGTCTTGAATCACACCGTTTTCAGCCACGGTGCCAACTCCGCCCATGCCGCCGCCGACCGTGAATCGGTAGAGGGCCCAT
>CALLGK010000036.1 GCA_938009905.1 uncultured Acidimicrobiales bacterium
GAGCAGATCGCCGCCGGCGTCACAAAGACGCCGCCAGACGGGCTGAGCCCAAGGCAACAACTCGACGCGGTCCGCCAGATCGTCGCTCGCCAAGCCCATCGACTCGAACGAGCCTTCATCGACCGGATTCGTCCGGAGCTCGCTCGCCGTGACATCCACATTGCCGACTGGAGTGAGCTTTCGCCGTCAGATCAGGAGGCTGCGCATACCCAGTTCGCGCAGCGGATCTTTCCTGTTCTGACCCCACTTGCTGTCGATCCGGGGCATCCCTTCCCCTACATCTCAAGCTTGTCGCTCAACCTCGCCGTGCTGGTCCGCGATCCGGAGACCGGCCTGCGGCACTTCGCCCGCGTCAAAGTGCCGCCGGCGCTCGATCGATTCTTTGCGCTGCCCTCTGGAGTGCTGCTGCCCGTCGAGCAGTTGATCTCGGCTCACCTCGGCGATCTCTTCCCGGGGATGGATCTCGTGGGCGCCTGGCCGTTCCGGGTCACTCGCAACGCCGACCTCACGCTCAACGACGAAGACGCTGACGATCTTCTTGAGGCCGTCGAGTTCGAACTTCGACGTCGGCGATTCGGACGGGCCATTCGGCTCGAGGTCGATCACACGATGCCGTCCGAAACCCTCACGCTGCTGGTGCGTGAGCTCGACATCGACGACGACGATGTCTTCGACTTTCGAGGCCTCGTCGACTACAGCGACCTCTTTCAGATCGCCGGCCTTGATCGTCCAGAGCTCACCTCGGTCGCCTTCCCCGGTGTGACGCCGCCGCAACTGCGTGGCATGACGGGGTCGGGTCACATCTTTGATCGTCTCCGACAGGGCGACGTCATTCTTCAGCACCCATACGACTCGTTTAATGCGAGCGTCACCGAGTTCGTTCGCCAAGCCTCGGTCGACCCCCGGGTGCTTGCGATCAAGCTCACGCTGTACCGAACGAGCGGTGACAGCCCCATTGTCGAGTCGCTCATTCGCGCCGCCGAACGAGGCAAGCAGGTGGCGGTGCTGGTGGAGCTGAAGGCTCGCTTCGACGAGCAAGCCAACATCGAATGGGCCCGTCAGTTGGAAGAGGCGGGCGTCCACGTCGTGTACGGCCTGCTTGGTCTCAAGATTCACACCAAGGTCACCTTGGTCGTGCGCGAGGAAGACGACGGATTGCGCCGGTACTGCCATGTGGGCACCGGTAACTACAACCCTCGTACCGCCCGCATCTACGAAGACGTCGGCCTGCTGACAGCCTCAGCCAGTGTTGGAGACGACATCACGCAGTTGTTTAACTCGCTCACCGGGTACGGCCGCACGGTCGACTACGAGCGCCTACTGGTTGCACCTGATCAGATGCGTGATCAGCTCACCGATCTGATTCGGGCCGAGATCGCGGCACAGAAGTCATCGAGCGATCGGCCTGAACGCAACGGCCAGATCATCATGAAGATGAACAGCCTCGTGGATGCTCGGCTTATCGATGAGCTCTACATGGCGAGCCAGGCCGGTGTGTCTGTCGATCTGATCGTGCGAGGGATCTGCTGCTTACGACCCGGAGTGCCCGGGTTGTCCGAAAACATCCGAGTTCGATCCATCGTTGGCCGCTACCTCGAACACAGTCGGATCTACTACTTCGCGAACGGGCGGGGCCTCGGCGAACCGAGCTACCACATCGGTTCCGCCGACTTGATGCCCCGCAACCTCGATCGCCGCGTCGAAGCGATGGTGCGCGTTGATGGCGAGACCGCCCAAGCCCGGCTGCAAGAGATCCTCAACCTTTGTCTGCTCGACGACTCCCTGGCCTGGGTGCTTGGCCCCAGCGGTACATGGACGCGAATGCGGGGCGACAACGTCAACACACATGACGCTCTTGAACGGCAGGCCCGAGCTCGCACCGAGGGAACGGAACTGCTCGATCTCGATCCTTGGATGCAGCGGCCGACGAACCCTGGTGGTTTCGTCCACCCCACCGAGCTCAACCCCGCCGGTATGCACCCACCGTTGACCTAGCGAGTCATCGGCGACCCTCACGCAGGGGGTGTGGGTTACCCACGCGGCGTGCGAACATGGGGGAGTGGATCTTGTTCGAGCCAGCGGGTGTGTTGTGTGGCGGGCCAGCGACGGCGGGCCGCTCGAGTTTTTGGTGATCCATCGACCCCGGTACGACGACTGGTCGTTTCCCAAGGGCAAGCTCGACCCGGGTGAGACAGACGAAGAGTGCGCGCTTCGAGAGCTCGCAGAAGAGACCGGCGTGGGCGGTGAGCTCGGCGTTGAGCTGACCCCTGTCGAGTACGTCGATCACAAGGGCCGTCCCAAACTGGTTCGCTACTGGATGGTGGCCGTCGACTCGAGCGACACGACGGTTGATCACTTCGAAGCCAACGATGAAGTTGACGTGCTCGGTTGGATGAACGCGACAGACACCGCGACCAAGTTGTCGTACGACCGCGATCGCATGCTGTTAGCCGAGGCGCTCGAACATCTTGGGTGAGACGCCAATGACCGCTGGCCCTCGATGAAGAACCCGACTGCGTGGTGGCCAACACCGCACGACCCGTCTCGGTGGTTTTCGAACGACGAGCTTCGCTCGTCGCGTCGCTACAACTTGCCGGTGCGGCGCGTGGCTGTAGCGCGAGCGGCGGCTCAGATCGCTCTGCTCGTGGTTGGCCAGTGGTTGCTTCTTGAACGCAGTGGCGTGGGGCTCAGCGCTGAGACGCCATGGCTCGTGCGTTTCGGTGCTGGCGTCGCTGTGATCGTCCTGGCCTGGTGGATCCCCACCACGGTTGCCGACACGTGGTTCGAGTATCGACACGAGCCCCGGGTTGGCCATCGCCCGTTGCCAGTGCGCCGTTTCATGGTTGGCCTTGGTGCCTCGCTTCTCGGCGCCGCCCTCGGTGTTTCCGGGCTCGCTGCGCTCTTTCTGCTCGGGGTGCGACTCTTTGGCGACCTGTGGTGGCTCGGCGGGGTGCTTGCCGTTGTGCTCGGGTCGGTTGCGATGGGATTGCTCGGACCTCGGCTCAGCCGCCTCGCCACCAACTATGAGCCACTGGATGGGTCGGCGTTCGCTGGACTCACGAAGAACCTCGATGTCACGTTCGTGCGAATGGCGGCAGAGACAAACCCTGGCCCGAACGCCATGGCGATGGGGTGGCGTCGCGTCACGATCGCCATGACTCCTGATCTCCTTGAGGCAGAGGACGAACTCCAGGCGCACGTGGTGGCGCACGAGTTGAGCCATGTCCGCCATCGCGACGCCATGGCCACGATGATCATCACCGCACTCACCGAGGCCGCCACCCTCATCGTCGTCGCCCGACTCGTCGCCAGCGACGCCGTGGTGTCACGCCTTGGCCAACTCGAGGCTGGATTTGGGATCACCGACCCGCGAGCTCTTCCCATCGTGGTTGCCGGGCTTGTGCTCAGCATCGTGGCCTGCCGTCCGTTTCTCGCCTGGTTGAGCCGAGCCCACGAGCGCCGAGCCGACCTGGATGCGCATCGGCTGGTGGGTCCAACTCCAGAATGGGCGCTGCGTACGCTTCACGTCACAAGCCGGGGCGATCTCGACCCTCCACGTTGGGTTCGGTTCTTTCTTTCGCACCCGGCACCGGCTGAACGGCTTGAGTTGGCCAGACGGGCTCAGCGAGCTTGAGGTAGCTGGTCGTGGTGTGGCGCTCGTTGGATCTACGATCAGCTTCGTGAAGCAACGCACCGGGGGCCGGTGAACAGCCAAGACACAGCCGGGACTCGCACGCGTCGCGACCCCACGAAGCAGCAGGGCCGCGAGGCCTTCTTTGTGTCGCCGTTTGCTCGGATGGCTCGGGCCCACGGTTGTTCGGCCGCTGGCGATGCCCTCTTTGCGATCGCACTTGCCGATTCGATCTTCTTTTCAATTGACCCCAATGATGCGCGCTGGCGGGTAGCCGTCTACTTGCTTGTCACCGCCGCACCGTTTGGTGTTGTTGCTCCGTGGCTCGGACCAGCGATGGATCGCCTCAAGGGCGGCCACCGCTACATGATGATCGCCGCCGCCGCCGTTCGGGCTCTTCTGGCCGTGGCCGTTGCCACCTCGTTCGACTCATTCCTGCTCTTCCCGTTGGCGTTCTCGATGTTGGTGATGGGCAAGACCCACCACGTGGCCAAGAGCGCCCTTGTGCCGGGCATCGTCAAGAGCGAAGACGAGCTCGTGGCCGCGAACTCTCGGCTCTCGATCATTTCGGCGTTGTCGGCCGGGCTGGCCGGCATACCTGGTGTGATTCTGTTGAAGCTCGGCGGGGCGCCGTACACCCTGATCTTCGGCGCCATGATCTTCACCGCTGGAGCACTGCTTGGCTTCCAGATTCCATCGACTCGAGTGGCCGCCGATCCGGTCAACGCAGAAGAGAAGGCAGAGCTTCGAGGTGCCGGAATCATCCTGGCCGCGAGCGCCATGGGCTACGTGCGTGGCGTTGTTGGGTTCCTCACGATGCTGCTGGCCTTCGAGCTACGAGGTGGTGTCGACCCCGGGCCGGTCGGGGTTGGCGTCGAGATTGGCCACCGAATACGAGAATCGTTAGGCGGGCTCCGACTTGACCTTGCCACTGGTGGATCGCCGACGTGGCACTTCGGCGTGGTGCTTGCCGCAACGGGAATCGGTGGACTCATCGGTGGCTTCTCGTCGCCTCGTCTTCGCGCCATGGTCAACGAGGAACGAATCCTGGCTGGAGCGCTGGCCGGCGTCGGTGCGTTTGGACTGCTGTCGGCCCTTTCGGGCGGACTGATCGGCGCCATGCTCGCAGCCTTTGCCGTTGCGATTGCGGGTCAGGTCGGCAAGCAGTCGTTTGATGCGATCGTGCAGCGAGACGCCCGGGGCGCCAACCTCGGTCGCTCGTTCTCTCGGTTCGAGAGCCGCTTCCAGCTCGTCTGGGTCATCGGCGCACTGATTCCCGTGGTGGTACCAATTCCGGCCCGGCTCGGCTTTCTCTTCATGGCTGCTGCCTCCGCGTTCGCGGCCATCTCCTACTGGCTGGGCCGCGATCCCTCGCCGTCGACAGCGAAGCCGAGGGCGGCGGCGAAGAAGCTGCTCACGCAGGTCAAAGGACGGACGGCATCGTCGGCACCAGATGGCGACGCCGCAGAGGCAGCAGCAGCCGAGTTGCCCACACCCGCACCGGCGGCCACGGGTGTTCCTATCGGCGACACCAGCGATGGCATTTTTGCCGGCATGGAAGGCGATCCCGCGCTTGCCAATGGCGAGCCGGTCGTGCCGCGGGCCGACAGAACCGAAGTGATGCCGGTGCTGCCTGATCAGTTTCTGCCACCGCAACGGCCACCGTCCACGACCTCGGCCGCTCCTGATTTCGGTGCGGGGGCTGAACCACCGCCCACCGCTCGTCCCGGGCCGGTGCGACCTCCCGAAGCCCCTGCGCCTCCAACTCGGCCAACGCGCAGCGCTCCGCCAGACGATGAGGCGAGTTGAACACCTTCGCGTGAGAGGTGCCCTCAGGCGTCGAGACGTGTGAGCGCAGCGATTGGCTGACCCGAACGGTGCGCCGCGGCAACGAGTCGCTGGATGGTCGTTCGAGTGCGACCGCGAGCACCTCCGGTGTCTCCTGCCGCGTTGGCCACCAGCTCCATGTCGACTCGCACGATGCCTGCACCGTCGGGAAGGAGCATGCCGCTCGGCGTGCCTTCGCGACCGGGCGGGCCGTGGGAAAGAAACGACTCGGGGTTCTGCTCGAGCCAACGGACGAGAACCAGCACGCCGTCTGCCTCGGCATCATCGGCTGTTTCGAACCGCCGAATCGTCGAGGTTGACACGCCGACTTCACGGCTGAGCCCAGCCCAGCTGAGCCCACGTGCCGTTCGTGCCTTGTCGATCGACTCGAAGAGCTGGCGAACGACGAAACGAGGCTGGCTCATCGAGCGAGCTACTCGGTGTCGTCGAGCCCTGAGAGATCGTCTGGGATCTCGAAGGTCGTTCCCGCTGGCAGATCTGGATCGAGCCCGATACGGGCCAACCACAGACCCGGGGCGTTGACCTCGGCTGCGGTCGGAAGATCGAGTTCGTCTGTCCAGAGACGCTCGAGTCCTTCTGCGCCCGCCCGCTCGTGTACTCCGGCGATGAAGGCAGCACCACGATCGAGCGTGGCCTCAGTGATGTCGAGGCCCAGCAGGCGCTCCATGAAGCGATCGGCTGGGGTGGTGTCGATCGTGCGTTCACGCATGTGGCCACGGATGGTCTCGTGCGAACTGATCAACATGCTCGCGATGTCGTCGACCACATGGTCGACGTAACCGAAGATGGTGGCGATCAGCGCATCGAGACGGGGGATGAGCAGGTCTTGTGCCGGCGAGCGCATCATCGAAAGCACCGCCTCTGGATCGCCGAGCGTTTGGCTGAGCTCTTGGATCTGGCTGAGATCGGTGATGTCGCCGATCTGTTCGCCAATGGCCTGCGGATCGGGACGGAAGCCCGAGGCGAAGTCAACGAACAGCGCCTCGAGCTCGCGGGCGACGTGTGGTGTTGACACCACGGCATGGGTGACGAGTTCGCGGACGAGCACCCACAGCCGGAGTTCGTCAGGGGCGACGTTCCACTCGTCGGCCAAGGCATCGATTGCCGTCGGAACGACAAGCACGGTGGTGCCGGTGCGGGGGACAGGCAGGTCGTATTGGCCAACCGTGCGCTGTCCGAGGTGGCCGATCATCGAGCCGGCACTGGCGGCAACCATCATCGGACCCATGGCCGTGAACATCTGACCGAACATGGCTGCGAAGGGATCGCCGGCTGCTTCTTGCTCGATCATTCCCGCGTTTGCTTGGGTGATGGCATCGCCGAATCGTTCAAAGAACGGGCGGTAGGCGGCAAAGCTCTCCTTGACCCACTCCGATCGGGCGACAGCCTTGATGGTGACGTCGCTCGGCAGACGGATGCCGTCGATCTGGCGCACGTGCAGCTCTGCAACACGAGCAAGATCCTCGACTGCCATGCGGACAATCGGATCGAGATTCGGTTCGGATCCGCCGTCTGAGGCCACCGAGGCCGCGATCTGTTCAGCGTTGGCCCACGGATCACCTGCCCCGCCAGCACCACCGGTTAAGCCGGCAAGCAGCTTCCCAAGCTGGCTGAGGTCGAAACCCTCACCAAAATCAAAGTTGTCACCATCGAGTGGATCGGAACCGCTCACAAGGGCATCGTACGTGCATGCTCACCATCGCGGTCACCGGGGCGAATTCCGCTGTCGGTCGTCGACTCGTTCGCCAGCTCAATGCGTCGGCGTGCGTTGATGATGTCGTGGCCGTTGACGCGAGGCGACTCGACGAGCTTGAACTCACCTGTGACACGCTCGTGCACTTGGCCGAAGAGGCGGCAGAGGAACGCACTGTCGGTCGCACGGTTGAGGTCACCAAACAACTCCTCGAGGCTGCCGATCGCGGTGTGTGCCAGCACGTTGTGTTGCTGTCGTCGGCAACGGTGTACGGAGCCCACGCCGACAACCCGGTGCCCATCACGGAGTCACACACGCCCCGTCCCGACGACGCGTTGTCGTTCGTCGCCGCGAAGTGGGACGCCGAACAGGTGCTGGTTGATTGGGTCAGTGCGACATCCGGTAGGTCGTCTGCCATCGTGCGCCCGGCAACCACCCTGTCTGAGCACGGTGCCGGGTGGGTGGCGCGAGCCCTACGTCGAGCCGTTGTGGTTCGTCCAGACCAGATCGACCCGCCAACGCAGTTCCTCCACCGTGACGATCTGGCATCGGCGCTCACGCTGATCGCTCGGCGCCAGCTGGAAGGCATCTTCAACGTTGCTCCCGATGGATGGATCGGCAGCGACGAGTTTCGGGAGCTCGCCGAAGGTATTCCGGTTCGCTTGCCCAAGAACATCGCGGCTCGCGCCGGAGATCTCAGCCGTCGATACGGCGTGCGACCAACACCACCAGGTATCGAGCCGTACGTCGAACACCCGTGGGTGGTGGCCAACGATCGACTGCGCGGCCTCGGGTGGGTGCCAGCGTTCTCGAACCAGGAAGCCTTTGTGCTCGGCACCCCGGCACCTCCGTGGTCGATGAGTGCCCAACGTCGTCAAGAAGTTGCCCTCGGAGTGGCGAGCGCTGCGGTGGCTGGTGCGACGGCCGCGGCGTTGAGCTTTGCTCGCCGAGTGACTCGCTAGCTCTCGTCTGACAAGTCGTCTGGCGAGTCGGCTGACGTGTCTTTGGCACCCATCACGATTTCGACCATCGACGTGGTGCCATCGCGCTCGACTTCGATCATGAGGACGTCGCCAACCTCGGCCTTGCGAAGCGGTTCGATGAGGTCGGCGATTGAAAGCACCGGGGCGTCGTCAACCGATGCAACCAGATCGCCAGGTTCTAGCCCAGCAAGGGCGGCTGGGCTCTCTGCTGCAACGTTGACGAGCACGACAGCCGAATCACCACGGGTTGCCTCGACACCGAGCCACCCGTCTGAAGGCCATCCCTCGTTCATCAGCGAGTGGCCGACCTTGAGTGCCTCGTCGAACGGAATGGCGGTTGCCAGCAAGCCCGGGCCGTTGACGACGAGGGCAAACGCATTGCCCTCGTGATCAACAAGCGCACCTCCGTAGGCCCCTGATGGCACTCGAGCCGTCGTTGTGAGCGCCCCGATGACGTCGTGTCCATCGCTCGATGTCGTTCGTTGATTCGTAGCGACGATCGATCCGTCTGCGACCAGTGGACGGTCATCGCCGCCGTGGTTCACCAGGGCAATGTCTGCACCGGCATCCGGAATCATGAGTTCCGGTGTGGTGCTGAGTGTCTGGAGTACTGGCTCCGTGCTGTCGTCCTGCGGAGAGTTCGACGCAATGCCAATGATGTCCACGACAGCAACGTCGGTGAACCGGTCGACGGCAACGACACGAACAACCGCCACACGGTGATCGTCGAGGGGCATGCGCATGGCGCTGCGCTCGCCAACCGCAGACGCACTTGTGAGCAGCAACCCGTCAACGGCTACAACGTTGGCGATTTGGCCGTCGCCGACAAGAGGTTCGAGAGCGAAGATGCCGTTCGATTCAGGCGTACCGCCAAAATGCTGCCGGACCGGACTCGTAGGCGGCGGTTCAAGCCCGGCAACGGTTGTCGATGTCGATGTCGATGTCGATGTCGATGTCGATGTCGATGTCGATGTGGACTGGACAGAGCCGATGGGTAGCGTCGCCGCAGCGATCTGGTCGGTGTCTTCTAGCTGTCCGAGACCACCGCCGATGTTGACATCGCTGTCAGCGACGTCGTTGTGGCCCGTGAGGGTGACGGCCCCGAACAATCCGAGACACAGGGCCACGCCGGTTGCGCTGCCAATGGCGAAGCTGAGCGGCGACCAGCGTCGACGCGGCACACGCTCTTCTTCTTCGTGGCGAGCCGCGGCGGCCGCTGCTGCTGCGATCTCGCTCGGATGACGCCACGCGCGGAGCGACGGATCAGGCGGTGGGCCGCCGATAGGTTCCTCGTCGTCGCCTGGGGTCACGCTGAGTGACAGTACCGGTGACTGGCCTCTCAGGGAGCGCGGGACGCCACGGAGCGGCAACCGACATTGGGCCGCCGCTGTAGTTCGCCGGCCTGGTGATTAGCATGCGAACGTGCTGCAACCACCCGAGAACGGCGACACGTGGACCGGAATCTCTGATGTCGACCTCCCATTGGTCGAAGCTTCGGCATGGGCCGTGCTACCAAATTGCGGCGCGGTCGTGACCTTCAGTGGCACGTCTCGGGATCACAGCGCAGGCCGCGAAGACGTATCGACGCTGGCCTATGAGGCGTATGAAGAGCAGGTCGTGCCGCGGCTCAATGCGTTGGCTGATGCGGCGCGTGCCCAGTGGCCTGACCTCGGTCGCATCGTGATGCTGCATCGTGTTGGCGACGTGCCCGTCACCGAATCGGCCGTGGTTGTCGTGGCCTCATCTCCTCATCGCCCGGAGGCCTTCGAAGCGGCCCGCTTCTGCATCGACACGCTGAAGTCGACGGTGCCGATCTGGAAGAAGGAAACCTGGGCGGCCGGTGAGAGTTGGGGACTCGAGGCCCAACACATCGAAGAAATCGACGACGCCTTGAAGCAGCCTGAGTCGTGAGCCGCGACCTCGCCATCGACCTCGGTACGGCGAACACACTCGTCTATGCCAGGGGCGAGGGCATCGTTCTCAACGAACCGTCAGTGATCGCGCTCAACACCCGCTCGGGCGATGTGCTGGCGATCGGTCGTGAAGCATGGAAGATGATCGGGCGTACGCCTTCACACATCGTTGCGGTCCGTCCGCTGCGCCAAGGTGCGATCACCGACTTCGAGATCACCGAGCGCATGATCCGATTGGTTCTGCACCGAGCCGGAGTCAGTCGCTTCAACCGACCTCGAGTTGTCATCTGCGTGCCGTCTGCCATCACGGCCGTCGAGCAACGAGCCGTCCGCGAAGCAGCTCGTCGCGCCGGTGCGGCCGAAGCCCATCTACTCGAGCAGCCAATGGCCGCCGCGATTGGCAGCGGGCTTCCGATCGATCAGCCTATGGGCAACATGGTGGTCGACATCGGTGGCGGCACTACAGAGACGGCCCTGATCTCGCTGGGCGGCGTGGTCGCTCTTGAAGCAGTGAGAGTCGGCAGCTTCGACATCGACGCCGCGATCCAAAACGCGGTTCGTCGCAATCATGGAATCGCTGTAGGTGAGCAAACCGCAGAGCAAATCAAGCTGGCCATCGGCTCGGCCTATCCCACCGAAGAGGAGTGGGGCGCCGAAGTTCGAGGGCGTGAGCTGATGAGCGGCCTGCCTCGCACGATCACCCTGACGGCAACAGAAGTGCGTGAGGCAATCGATGAACCGGTCTCGGCCATGGTCGACTCGGTGGTGTCATGCCTCGGTTCGGCGCCACCCGAGCTCGCACAAGATCTGATCGTGCACGGCATCCACCTCGTCGGTGGCGGCGGGCTGCTCGTCGGTATGGGTACCCGCATCTCCGAAGAGGCGAAGGTTGATGTGCATCTCGTGCGTCAGCCGCTTGAGTCAGTGGTGCTCGGTGCTGGCAACTGCGTCGAGTCGTTCGACGAGGTGCGCGACATGTTTATGACGAGTCGCTCTCGCCGCTGATTCCCAGCTGATCTTCTGCCGCTTGGCGGACTTGCCAGTCGCGGTCGTCAAGCGCTGCCGTCAATGCCTCATCGACTCGTGGCCCGTCAAAGGGAGCGAGTGCAATCACCGCTCTGCGTCGGACGGTTGCTTTGTCCCCGAGGGCATGGAGGATCGTGTCGAGCCCGGTGTGAAGGGCCCCGAGAGCAGCGACGGCTGCCTCGCGGCACAGTGCGTCCTCGTGCTCACGGGCGACGCCGGCGAGCACGGTTTCGACAGAGGGATCCCCGATTTCGCCAAGGCTAAACGCGGCCACTTCGGCGATCTCGCGCTCATCAACGAGTGCCGCCACAAGGTCGGGCAGAAGCTCGATGGCGTCAGGAATTCGATAGCTGAGCTCGGCCGCCCGTCGCCTCACCCGAGCGTCGTTATCGGCAAGAGCGACTCGTAGTCGGGTCGCATCGAGCGATTCTTGACGGTGAAAACTACCCAGTGCCACGGCCCTCAGAACGGGGTCATCGGAGGCGAAAGCCCGCTCGATCAGCGTAATTTCACCGGTGTGACCGGCTTCGATCACGTCGGCGGCTCGTAGGGTGAAACTCATCAGGGGGTGGTGCGCGGCCTTCAGGTCTGGTTTGCTAGAGGATCCAACGCGGAGTTGGAAAGCGCACTGCGGACACCCGCCTCGCAGTGCACATTAGGAGGACCAACGTGTCACATATGGTGATTTATCGGGGACCGGACGGCAAGCCCGGTTACCACCAGACCGACGACATCCACGATGCTGTCGGCTTTGTAGAACAGCTCAGGAACGACCAGGGAGTCGAGCACGCTCGTATCTTCCGTCTTGAAGAAGTGGGCTTTGAATACCGCCCATACTTCCGGGTCGAACTTACCGGAGCTCCTAGTCTCGATGCGGGATCCTCAACACCAGCAGTAACTGCTGGTGCGACGGCCACCGCTTCCAGCAGTGACGGCGCCAAGTCAGCTGAGGCTGCCAAGGTTGTCGATTCGATGGTTGAGTCATCCTCAGACACATCAACTGCAGCGAGCACGAGCAGCAGCTCGTCAAGCGACTCCTCGACCACCACGTCGAAGGTTGCCGCCGCCGCAGATGATGCCGCCAGCAAGGCTGAGTCAGAAGCTCCGACGATCACCTCGTCTGGCAGCAATGACAATGGCGTTGGCGCTCGCCGCGGCCTCTTCGGTCGCTGAGCACCACCACAACGATCAACTCCGCTTTATCTGGCTGACCCTGCGGTCGGCGCGGTGATGAGCTTGCTCATCACGGTCACCAGCAGAGTCGCGCGTGACGCGCGGGCGTAGAACAAGGAGCCTCCGTTTCGACGGAGGCTTCTTGTCTTTTTCGGCTGGCTTTCGTCAGCGAGCGGCAGACTCAAGCACAACCAATAGCAACAACGCCAAGATCCCGAGTAACGCCGCAATGGAAACGCCAACAATCACCACGATCGAGCCGAGGCTGATCAACGATGTGATGCGCTTCCAGATGGGCGTGCGTACCGTTGGTCGCTTGCGCCAGGCCCGAAATCGTTTCCAAGCATTCGGTCCAGATTCTTCTGAGGTGGCGGCGTGAGTGGTCATGGTGAGGGGGTTGCCCGATCAGGCGTAGGTCTTGCTGGTACAACTAGGCCGGAATCGTCCGATAGGTAAGACAATGGCTGAACCGACGTCGAGTGAGTCTCAAGGTAGCGACGATGAATCGCTGCATGCTCGCGCCCATATTGATTCATCTGCCGACGTGCTCGACTCAACCGATGGTTCGCCGTCGACTGCCGACAGCGGCGACGCCACCCTAGCGGCGGCCGCCTCGCCACTCGGGGACGACTGGGGCAAGCGCATTTGGCGCAACGTCGGATTCGTTGTGTTCTTACTCGCCGCGGCGGCCGTTGCGGCCGGTTTCCTGTTCAAGACTGACTACGTCGCCCTCGTGCCCGGTGCAGCCCGCGACACCGAACCGCTCATCAACGTCGAAGGAACCGAAGCGTTCCCGTCAGACGGCGAACTGCTCTTCACCACCGTTCGGCTTCGCACCAACCCTTCGCTCTGGGAACACCTCTGGATCTCGTTCGACGACGACAGCGAGCTCGTTCCAGCAGAGCTGATTCTCGGCGATCGCTCAGCCGACGAAAATCGTGAGGCCAATCTGGCGATGATGGCCGACTCACAAGATGTCGCCACCGCCGTTGCCCTCGAACAGCTGGGCTACGACACCATCCGTTCGAACGGTGTGCTGATCCTCGAGATCGTCGACGGAGCCTCAGCGGTTGGCGTGCTCGAAGAGGGCGATGTCATCCGCTCCATCGACGGCGAACCGATTCTGGCTGCGACCGAACTGGTGACCTTCCTCACCGACAAAGTTCCTGGCGACGAGATCGAGATTGAAGTCCAGCCGGTTGGTACGAACGAACGCGAGACCCGCACCGTGACGCTCGGGCCCCGTGAAGACGATCCGGATCGGGCCTTCCTTGGTGTCGGTCCGATCGACCAAGTCGAGTTTCTCGAGCCAGATGTGCCGTTTGATGTCGAGATCGAGTCAGGCGCCGTTGGCGGTCCGTCCGCTGGTTTGGCGTTCACCTTGGCCATTCTCGACGAGCTGACGCCCGGCGAACTCACCGGCGGTGTCGACATTGCTGTCACGGGAACCATGAACTTCGATGGTTCTGTTGGCAGCGTTGGTGGCGTCGAGCAGAAGGCTGCAGCGGTACGCGAGCTTGGCATCAAGTACTTCATCGTGCCGACGGCACTTGGTGAGGAACGACTCGAACGGGTGCGAGAGCGAGGTGGCCCCGATGTCGAAATCGTGGCGGTCGCCAACATCGACGAGGCCTTGGCCTTTCTCGAGACAATCGGGGGCGATGTTCAGGCTCTCGAGGATTTCAGTCCGACAGGGGCCTGACTCGGCCTGAACGGGCGCTGATGAGGGTCTCACGTTGCGTGGGCGGCCGGTGACCTAGCATGGCAGAATGGTTGACCCCGCCAACCCAAAGCTCGACCCCTCCGCGCTCGAATCCAAGTCGTTCCAGACGAAGGTCCGTGGATTCGATCCTGCCGAGGTCCGTTCCTATCTGTCGACCCTGGCCGCTGCCCTTCGCGACCAGCAACGCTCGGCGTCTGCTGTCGCCGCCGCGAACTCGAGCAACGACGACGAGCTTCAGCAGGCCAAGGACGATGCGGCTGCAGTTGCGGCCGAACGTGACGAGCTGAAGGCATCGCTGGCCACGGCTGAGCGGCGAGCCGACGAGTTGGCGGCCGCTGCCAAGAACAACGACAAGAAGGCATCGGGGTCGAACACCGCACCGACGGAGAGTCTGGCTGACCTCGACGACGATCGATTGACCGAACTCATCGGTGAGGAGACCACCAGAGTCCTGCAATCGGCCCGCACCGCAGCTGCCGAGATCAGGGCAAAGGCTGAAGCGGAGGTCGTCGCCCGTCGTGAAGCGCTGGAGACTGAAGAGCAAGAGCATCGCGATCGTTTGGCCTCAGAGAAGGCCGCTCACCTCGAAGAACTTGCGGCGGCCAAGACCGAATCCGAAACCACCGCCGAGACAACGGTGTCGAACGCCAAGACCGAAGCGGCTGCCCTCATGACCGCAGCGACGGCCGACGCAACGAGCCTGCGCGATACCGCATCGGCCGACGCCGAGACGATGCGTTCAGAAGCCGCTGCCGAGGTTGAAGCAAACCGGGCTTCGGGCGAAGAGGTGGCCAACGCCCTGAAAACCCGGGCCGAAGAAGTCGCAGACGGGATTCGCCAGTCTGCAGAAGAAGAAGCTGCGCTCGTTCGGGAGGGGGCGGCATCAGCCAAGGCAGACGCCGATGCCGAAGCGGCTCGCATTCGAGCGGAAGCTGAAGCCGACTCGACGACCTCACGCGACGCAGCACGCGAAGAGGCGCGGCTCATGCTTACCGAGGCCCAGGCCTTGCGAGAGAAGGTCCTGAGCGACCTCGTCGAGAAACGTCAGGTCGGGCGCAACCAACTCGACCAGACCAAGGCGGCGCGAGATCGCTTAGCTCGTTCGCTCGGCACGGTTCGTCGTGAGCTTGAAGAAGCAATCAACGAACTCAATCTGGCCGTGCCAGAAGCCAAGCGTGCTCTCGAGGGTCGGATGCCTCCGGCCGAGGTCGCATCCAAACAAGCCGCTGCGGCGCTCGCCGTCGAACTCGACACGGCTCGTACCGACGGGGTGGCGATTCCCGGTGTGCCCCGCGAAGACGCCGCCGCCGAAGTGTCGGAAGACGACCTGTTCGATCGAATTCGGGCCGGCAGCGGCGACGATGAGTCCGAGAGCGGCGACAGCGATCCAACAGGAGGCGCAGACGCCGAGGCTGCAGCGGATGGTGACGCCACTGCTGACTCCGCCGCCATTGACGACGCCGTCATCGATGCGGATGCCAATGACAGCACCGACGCTTCCGCGACCGACGAAGCAGGCGCCGATGGCGATTCGACCGACGATGATGCATCGGCCGATGGAGAGCCTGAGTCGGAGCTCTCTGAACCGTTCGTTGCCCGCGATATTGCGATGACTCGCTTCGGCCCCGATCTTCGGCGCCAGTTCAAGCGGGCTCTGGCCGATGATCAGAGCGATGTGCTTGATCGCCTTCGCCAGTCACGCAAGGGCGTCTCGGTCGATCAGCTGCCAGACGTACGGGCCGCGTTGTTGCCCTACCTCGATGCTCTCAGTCCGGCCCTCACCTCGATGGCCGATGCCGGTGCCAGTCACGGCGGCGGGTCGAGTGCACCATCGAAACTCGTCGACGAACTCGTCGACCGGACGGCTCGTGGCCTCGTCGAGCCAATGCGGATTCGAATCGAAGGGGCCGTGAACGCGGCCGACGATCCAGACGATGTGATCGAACCGATTCGGGCTCACTATCGCGAGTTCCGCACATCGATTCTTCCCGAGCTCGCAGACGACGCCCTGGCCGAAGCGTTTGCCATGGGTCTCTACGAGAGCATCCCGAAGGGCACCAAGCTCTCGTGGATCGCCGACCCACGAGACGCCACAAATGCTGACTGCCACGACAACACGCTCGAGCAGGTCAAGAAGCCGAAGAACTTCCCGACCGGTCACAAGCGCCCGCTTGGTGCTCCCGGTTGTCGTTGTTTGGTCACCGCCGCCGACTAGGCCGATCGTCACCGTTGTCCCGAGGGTTCTGGGCTAGAGAGGCCAAGAACGGCTGATTCCGGCGGAACTGCCGCGGGCAGAACTACCGATCTCTTCTCGCATACCTCCGACGGTACGCTTAGGAGTGATGCGCGCCGTTCGCGACCGCCCCCAATCGTCTCGTTTCCGCTCCCTCATGTTGATCGCCCTCGGGTTGATCTTCATGATGTTCGTTTCGGCGAGCGGGGCGGCAAACCTCTACACCGACTATCTCTGGTTCGACCAGCTCGGTCAGTCTTCGGTGTGGAGCGGCATCCTCACGACCAAGCTCGCGCTTGCCGCCATCTTCACCACCGCGTTCTTCCTCATCATGTGGACGAACCTCTACTTGGCTGATCGCTTCGCTCCAGACTTCAGGCCCGAGAGCCCAGAAGAAGATTTGATCGAGCGCTACCACCAGATGATTGGCTCACAAGCCGGCCGCCTGCGTCTGATCATTTCGGGGATCTTTGCGCTTGTGGCGGGCGCCAACACCTCGTCGCAGTGGAAGACCTGGGTGCTGTTCAACAATGGCGAAGACTTCGGCGTCGTCGATCCGCTGTTCGAACGCGATGCGTCGTTCTATGTGTTTGAGCTGCCGTTCTGGACGTTCCTCGTCGACTGGCTGTTTGCCACATTCGTTTTCTCGCTCATCATCACGCTCATCGCGCACTATCTCAACGGTGGCATCCGGGCCTCGTCTGCACCGGCGGAGCGAGCCACAAACGGCGTCAAGATCCACCTCTCGATCCTGCTTGCCGTGTTGGCAATCATCCGAGCCGTTGCCTACTTCTTCGATCGCTTTGAACTTGTGAACGCTCGACGGGGTGCCTACGACGGCGCACTTGCGACCGACGTCGAAGTGCAGCTTCCAGCCCTCAACTTGCTTGTTCTCATCTCGCTCTTTGGCGCCGCTCTCTTCGTTGCCAACATCTGGCGCAAGGGCTGGGGCCTGCCCGTCGTTGCGGTCGGCCTTTGGATGGTCAGCCACATCATCGTGGGCGGCATCTTCCCGGCTCTCTACCAGCGCCTCAGGGTTGAGCCAGTCGAGACGGCCCGTGAAGAGCGGTACATCGGCGACAACATCACAGCGACGCGGTTCGCGTTCGGTCTTGCTCCCGAGCGACTCACGGTGCAGCCATACAGCTACCGATCATCGCTCACGGCTGACGACGTCGAAGCCAGCCAAACGATCATCGACGACATCGCCATTCTCGACAGCCAGCTCGCCGACGCTGCCTTCAAGCGTGAGCAGGCTCGTCTCGATCTCTACGACTTCCCAGATCGCCTCGACGTCGACCGCTATGACGTCAACGGCGACCTCGAGCCTGTCGTTGTCGGCGTTCGTGGACTCAACCCCGAGTTCTTGGGCATACAGGGTTGGGAGCAGCAGCGCCTTGTCTTCACGCACGGGTATGGCGCCGTCGTTGCTGCCGCCGACCAGAAGCCAACAACTGGCCAACCCGCATACCTGGTTTCGGCATCAGACACCGAGCTGATCTTGGCCGATGGGTTCGAGGGCCAGCTGGAACAACCGCAGGTGTATTTCGCTGAGGACATTCAGGGCTACGCCATCGTCGGAGCCGGCCGTGACGAAGACTCCTTCAGCGAACAGTTCCGCTACGACGGGCCTGGTGGCGTCGAAATGGGCTCGTTGTTCCGACGCACCGTGTTCTCACTACGGTTCCGCGAGCTCGATGTGTTGATCTCCGACTTCGTGCAGCCGGAGAGCCGGGCGATGTACATCCGCGATGTTGAAGATCGCGTCGAGAATCTTGCGCCCTTCCTCGAGTTCGATTCGAACCCGTATCCGGTGCTCGCCGATGGTCAGGTCAGCTGGGTGATCGACGCCTACACCACCACCAACAAGTACCCGTACTCGCAGAGCCTCGACTCGAGCTCGCTTGCCGGGAACGCCGACCTGTCGAGCGGATTCAACTATGTCCGCAATTCGGTCAAGGCTGTGGTCGATGGCTACACGGGCGATGTCGTGTTCTACGTGGTCGACGACACCGACCCGATCGTGAACGCCTACGTCAAGGCCTTCCCCGACTTGTTCCGGCCGGTGTCGGAAGCTCCCGAGTCGATCGCGTCGCACTTCCGCTATCCGACCGACATCTTCACGGTGCAGTCCGACGTGTGGACCCAGTATCACCTCGACGATCCGGTGCAGTTCCTCGAGAACGCCCTGTTCTGGCGAATCGCATCACAACCCACAACATCTGCTGGCGACTCAGACAGCGCAACTGATCGCCCGATGGAGCCGCAGTACCGCATGGCTCGCCTTCCCGGCGAGACAGAGGAAGATTTCACCATTCAGCGTGCCTTCGTTCCCGACTCGGGTGGCGCTAGTACCGGACGTCCGACGCTCACGGCCGTCATGGTGGCGAGATCCGACCCAGACCAATACGGCCAGATCGTCATCTACGACTTGCCAGACGGTGTTGTTCCCGCGCCTGATCTTGCCGACTCCGACATTCGAGAACAGCCAGCGGTTGCCCAGTTCGTCCGAGACGGAAATGAGTCGTCCGAGGTCTTGTTTGGCGAGATGCAGCTGGTGTTGCTCGACGACACCATCACCTACATCCGACCCATCTATCTCCGAGCACGAACCGACACGGGTGTTCCCGCGCTCGAACAGATCGTTGCCGTGAACGGCTCGCGCATCGCAATGGCGCCCACGCTTGATCGGGCGATCGAAGGTGTGATCGTCGGTGCGCCGGCGACGTCTAGTGACGCAGACGACCCACCCGTCGACGACGATTCGGACAGCAACGACGACGAACCGTTTGTTGCTCCCGATGAGCTCGAAGGTCTTAGTGCCGCTGAGTTGATCGGGCTGGCCAATGAATATCTCGACTTGGCAGATCAAGCCGAAGCCGATGGCGACGATGAACGAGCTCGTGAATTCCGGGGCAGTGCCCAGGATGTGCTCGACCAACTCGGCGCCCTGCTTGGTGTTGAACCGCCACCACCATCGACCCAGTCAGGGGAAGCCTGACGCCCCCTCGTCGGTTCTCACTGAGTAGCCATCAACTCGTCGCCTCCAAGGAGAGTCCGCCATGTTTTTCGGTCGCAAGCCAAGCCCGCCGCCCGCTCCAGAAGACTGTCTGCCGGGGCGTGACACCGAGGTGGTCGTTCCCGAGACGCACTTCGTCAATGGCAACCCACTAAAGGGTCCTTGGCCTGAGGGTATGGACACTCTCGTGATCGGCATGGGCTGCTTCTGGGGAGCTGAGCGCTTCTACTGGCAGCTTCCCGGGGTGTACTCAACCGCAGCTGGCTACAGCGGCGGCACAACGCCAAACCCCACCTACGAAGAAACCTGCACCTCGATGACCGGTCATACCGAAGCGGTCCTCGTGGTGTTCGACCCGGCCGCCGTCAGTATCGACGGGCTCTTCAAGATCTTCTGGGAGAACCACGACCCAACCCAGTTCATGGGGCAGGGCAACGACGTGGGCAGCCAGTACCGCAGCGCCATCTACACCAACAGCGACGAGCAGTACGCGGCCGCGATCGCGAGCCGAGACGCCTACCAGGCGAAGCTGACCGGCGCTGGCTACGGCGAGATCACTACCGAGATCGCTCCCGTCACGTCGTGGTACTACGCCGAGGACTACCACCAGCAATACCTGGCCAAGGTGCCAAACGGTTACTGCAACCACGGCTTCTGCCAGGTTGCATACGCCTGATCGCGACACAGTAGGTTCGAGAGATGGCTCTCGACGCACTCCCAGTTGAACACATCGGCACAATCACGGCGGCAACCAACGACGTAGAACGGCCGATGGTCAAGGGTGGCCCGTGGGGCACCAAGATGGTCGCCACGGTCACAGCCGCAACCTTTGTCGGACCAAAGGTCAACGCTTCGATGGTGCCCGGCGTGGCCGGGGGAGACTGGGTCACGCTGCGACCCGATCGCACCTTCTCACTCGACGTGCGTCTATCGCTGCGCACAGACGACGGCGCCGACATCTACATCAGCTACGTCGGCATCGGCGGAGCAGACGACGATGGCAACACCGTGATTCGGACGTCGCCACGCTTTGAGACAGGCGATGAGCGCTACACGTGGCTCAACAGCCTGGTGTGTATCGCCATTGGGTCAACGGACGACAACGGCGTCACCTACGAGGTGTACGCCGTCACTGCCACACCGGAGTAGGGAAGCGGTTGACTACTGCGGCTCACATTCGGGTGCCGTTCAGCGTTTGAAGGGTCGGTTGATCAAGACCCCGTCCGCCTCGAGCCTGTCGAGTTCGGCGTCTGTGACATCGAGGAACTCACGCAGCACCTCACGGTTCTCCATGCCCTGAAACTGGGTTGGTCCGGCGACGCCGGCCTCCAGCTCGTTGAAGCGAAACGGCGATGTGGGAACCAGTAGCGGATCTGTCTCGCCGATGTCGGTGAACGACTCCCGGTGGACGGCCCAGCTGGCATCCACCATGTCGGCGAGCTTCTTCACCTGCCCCGCCGCCATGCCGACCGATCCGATGATCTGTTCGAACGTTTCGAAGTCAGGGATGTTCTTCGCCCAACCCCGAAGCGCTTCGGTGACCTGAGCTCGATTGGCCACCCGATCTTCTCGCTCGATGAACCGTGGATCGACGGCCAGCTCGGCATCGTCAACTGCTTGCATCCACAACGGCCACTGCACCACGGGGTCTCCGGGAACCGACGCCATCGATCCATCAGCAAGCGTGACCACGGGAGCATTTGCCGGGCCGAAGACGGCTTGGCCATCACCTTCGCCACCGGCGAGTTCCACCGCTGTCCATTCGGTCATCTGAAGCATCACGTCGGCCATCGCCACGTCGATGTGCTGGCCGCGGCCCGTGGCGTTTCGGTGATGGAGGGCCGCAACAATGCCGAGGGCCGCTTGGAGGCCCGACTGCAGATCGGCCCACGATGCGATCTCGTTCGCCACCGCCTCCCGACGGCGTCGGGCCGTCATTTCGAGTAGTCCAACCTCGGCATGTACGGCTGGGGCATACGCCCGCCGGCCCGATTCGGGACCGTCCTGCCCATAGCCGGTGATCGAGCAGTAGATCACTCCCGGGTTTGTTGTGGTGATGTCGTCGTATCCGAGGCCGTTTCGAGCCATGACGCCTGGACGGAAGTTCTCAACAATGACGTCGACGTTGTCGGCCAACCGTCGTGCAAGCGCTTGACCGTCGTCGGTTGCGAGGTCGATCGAGATGCAGCGCTTGCCTGCGTTCTGCTGCGCGAAGTAGACGGGGACTCCCTCGACTCGGGGCTGGGCCCGCCGCGTGGTATCGCCGGTTGGGGGCTCGAGCTTGATGACTTCTGCTCCAAGGTCGGCCAGAGCCTTCGTGCCGCTCGGACCAGAGACGACTCGGGTGAAATCGAGAACGCGAATGCCGTCGAGGGGTCGAGCCATGGCTCCGTCGTAGTGGACGCTGTCGACCCCCACAAGCTCACAACCCCGAAGTTCTCGCCGACGGGAACCAGATCACGATCGGAATCGTCCAAGGACTAGTACCAGTGTGATGACCCTGCCGCTGGCGGGGTGCACGGTCTGAGGGAAAGGGACCGAATATGAACCGCTTTATCCGCCCCCGCAACGCGACGCGTCGAGCGTCCACAGCAGCGCCCTTCGTGGCACTTGTTGCCGCGTTGCTCACGCTTGCCGCCACGATGTCACCAGCCGGTGCCTGTGGTGGCTTTTTCTGCCAGAACAATCCTGTCGATCAGGTGGCAGAACGCATTGTGTTCACCGTCAACGATGACGACACCGTGAGTTCGCTCATCGAGATCTCGTACTTTGGCGAGGCCGACGACTTCTCGTGGATTCTCCCAATCCAGCGACCGATCACTGCTGACGACGTTGCGGTTCCGGACGATGGCGAGCTTGTCTTTGACGAGCTGCACCGCCTCACCGACGTGTCGATTCTTGCGCCTGACCCGAGCCAGTGTGTCAACGACTTCCTCGACCAAGACTTCGCGACGGCAGAAGAGGATGCTTCAGCTGACTTCGAGGCTGCGGGTGAAGTGGAAGTGTTCGCCTCCGGTGAAGTCGGCCCGTTCGGATTCGACGTGATCGGCGCCCAAGACCCGGCGGCCCTCACCGACTGGCTCCGCGACAACAACTACCGAGTTGATCCTTCGATGGAGCCCCTCATCCAGGTGTATGTCGAAGAGAAGTTCTCGTTCATCGCCATGCGACTGCTCGACGGTGAGACCGCAGAGTCGATCCAGCCTGTTGAGATCACCTACCCCGGCACACAGCCGATGATCCCGCTCCGCCTCACTGCCGTTGCCGCTCAGCCCAACATGCCGATCTACGTGTGGATCTTTGGTGATCACCAGTCGGTGCCAGAGAACTACGAACACTTCGAGATCAAGACCGAAGAGCTCACGTTCTCGCCGTTTGGCTTCTCCGACTACACCCAGCTGATCAGCTCTCGAGCCGACGCCGTCGGTGGTCGTGGGTTCATCACCGAGTTCGCTGGTCCATCCGAGAGCCTGAGCTTTGCCGATCCCTATCTGGTGCAGAAGGCCGACGAGCAGCCATACGTGACCCGACTCACCACGACCATCGATCCAGAAGAGATGAAGACGGATCCGATGTTCATGTTTGACGAGTCAGCTGAAGACGTCTCGAACGTGCGCAACGCTCGCTCGCTTCGTGGTCTGTACGACTGCGAACGCGACGAGGCTCTGGCCGGTGAGTTCAACGGCAGTGATGCCCTCGACGCCCAGGTGATCAACGCCCAGCTTCGGGCCGGCACGTTTGACGGTTACGAGAACCTCAGCGACGACGCTCGTCTGAGTCGTGGCGAACGTCCGGACGACGATGCCAACAACGACAACAACAACACCGACGACGGCCAACCGCGAGAGGCTGCGCTTGTTGATCAAGGTGGCGAAGGTGGTCTGTCGACCGGCGTCGCTGTCTTGCTCGGTGGGTTGGGCATGCTGGCCCTAATCGGTATCGCCGCCGCGGCCTACCTCTTCGGTCGTCGTACCTCAGCTTGAATCAGGTCTCAGCCTGAGCCGCATCTGAACACATCCACTACGGTGTCCCCCGAGGACGGGCCCACGAAGGGCACGGCAAAGGGGGCCGCGATGGCTAGCACGGATGAATGGCGCATCGCCGCGAAGTCGAGAACCGACTTCGCTGACATGATCAACGAGCTCGACGACGAGCAACTCGCGACCGCATCGCTATGCGAGGGATGGTCGGCCCAAGACGTCGCGGGCCACGTCGTGAGCTTCATCGAGATGTCGCTGCCCACGATGATGCTCAGCATGCTCAAGGGCGGCTTCAACGCCGACAAAGCATGGACGGCGAACGCCAAGAAGTACGGCGCACAACCAATCGGTGACATTGCGTCGAAGCTCACAGAGAACGCGTCGAAGCCGTCTGCGATCAAGTCGTTCCCCGGTGGGTTGACCACCGTCGACGTTGCCGTGCACACCCAAGACATCCGCCGCCCGCTCGGGCTCGAGGGCAGCCTCGACCCAGAGGTGGTTCGTGCCGCTCTCGACTTCTGCACGAGTCATGCAAAGCGCAAGATGATGGTGCCTCCAGACGACATCGCTGGGCTGCGGCTTGAAGCCACCGACCTCGATTGGTCGTGGGGTGACGGTGACCTCGTCAGCGGCCCAGGCGAGGCCATCCTGATGGGAATCAATCGTCGGAACGTCGCGGCTGACCTCACGGGAGCCGGGGTCTCGAAGCTGCCGAGCTAACCGCTCGTTTTGCTCCGAACGCTCGCCGTTCCTAGCGTCAGCGCATGGACATCGGCGCCCATCTTCCACAACTTGGCCGGGGAGCAACTCGCTCGGCCCTCATGGAGTTTCTCACCGAGGCTGAACAGCTCGGTGTGCACTCTGGCTGGGTGAGCGATCACATCGCCTGGCCGGCAGAGATCGCGGCCAACTATCCGTACTCGGACGATGGTTCGTTTCCGGCCCCGAACGACATGGCCTGGCTCGATCCGATCGGCACGCTGTTGTTCGCTGCGGCCTGTACCGAGACCATGTTGCTCGGGCAGACCGTGCTCATCATGGGCTACCGGCCGCCCGTGCAGACGGCCAAGCTCATGGCAACGCTCGACCAACTGTCGAACGGGCGGGCCATTCTGGGCGCCGGCGTTGGCTGGATGAAGGAAGAGTTCGAAGTGCTGGGCATGCCCTTCGACAATCGTGGTCGACGGGCGGATGAG
Organism: uncultured Acidimicrobiales bacterium; assembly: GCA_938009905.1. Classification (GTDB taxonomy): domain Bacteria; phylum Actinomycetota; class Acidimicrobiia; order Acidimicrobiales; family SZUA-35; genus CALEWY01. The sequence continues at coordinate 24,419 of CALLGK010000036.1, forward strand.
CAGCTCGAGATCTTCCAGGCGCTCTTCACCGAGGAGACGCCGAGCTACGACGGCACGTACTACTCATTTCCCGAGATCAAGTTTGAGCCAAAGCCGGTGCAGCAGAAGATGCCGGTGTGGATCGGTGGATCCTCAGACCCGGCGTTCCGACGCGTTGTGCGGTTTGGCGATTGCTACCACGCGGCATTCCAGCCGATCGAGACGGTGACTCGCGACTGGGCCAGGATCCAGGAACTCATGGCGGAGGCCGGTCGAGATCCGTCTGAGGTGACGCTGTCGATTCGGTTGTATCTCGACCCCACGAGTGCGATGAAGCCGGAGCTGTCGGTCGCCGGCTCAACCGAACAGATGGCAGACACCGTTGGTCGGTGGGCCGAGATCGGCGCCGAGCACCTCCTCGTCGACATCACCGCCCCCGGCGGACCGGCCGGTCGCCTCGACGCCCTCCGCAACTTCATGACCAACGTCGCCGCCTAATTCCCGTTCTGGAGGCCGTAGACCACAAAACGGTGCTCTACGCCCTCCAAATCCGTCGAGGCCTTTCGTTTTGGAGGCTGTACGGCACGAAAAGGTGCTCTATGGCCTCCAGAACGGGGTTAGCGCTGGGAGGCGGCGTTGACGATCCAGCCGAAGATGGGATCGTCAGGGCGCGTCACCATCATCTCCGGATGCCACTGCACGGCGAGGATTCGACCGTCTGTCGATTCGAGGCCTTCGATTTCCCCGTCTGGTGCGTGTGCGGTCACCAGTAGATCGCGGCCCAAGTCCTTCACGGTCTGATGGTGGAGGCTGTTGACTCGGCGCTCGGTTCCGTACAGATCAGCGAGCTGTGAGTCGGCCTCAAACGTGACGTCGTGCGCTTCGAAGTCGGGCATGTCACTGAAGCGAGCGTGGGGCGGCACCACCTGGTTGAGGCTGCCGCCTCGATGGACGTTCACCATCTGCAGTCCTCGACAGATACCGAGCACCGGCAGCTCGTTGTCGTCGGCGGCGCTGAGCAGGTTGAGCTCGAACTCGTCGCGCTCAGCTTCTGGCGGGAAGTCCATCGTTTCTGACTGCTGCCCGAAACGACTCGGGTCGATGTCGGCCCCGCCACTCAGGAGAACACCGTCGAGCTTGCCGGCCAGGTCTGCCGGATCGACGCACATCGGGAGATGCACGGGGATACCGCCTGCTTCGAGCACGCCTCGCGAATAGTCCGCGAAGTAGAGGTCGATATCGAGGTGATGCAAGACGTCGGGGAAGCCGACGATCTTGCTTCCCTTTTTCTGGCGGCCACTCAGCCCGATGAGGGGGCGGGACATACGTGCTCCTCGGCAGGGTTTGTCAGCAGGGTTCTCTCAGGATTGCCTCGAATCGCAGATGCTACTCACGGTGAGTGCGTGCTGCGCAACGTGAATTGGCCGGTGTGGCTGGCGGCGAGCGCACTGCACGCCTCAATCGTTCGAGAAGGGTCGCGACCTTGGGATCCAGCACGACACTTCGGCGCAGTAGCGATGGAACGGTTCGCCGAATCGCTCTTCGAGATCGGCTTCCTCAGACGGACGAATGCCGTAGTTCCACAGCAGTCCGCCGACAACGATATAGAGCAAGACGAGGGGCGACCCGACCCACAAGCCAGTCGCCGCCCCCTGGATCAGCCCCGCGACCGCCATGGGGTTGCGCACCCACCGATACGGCCCCGCTATGACGAGCTTGCGGGGAGCGTCAAGGGGGAGCGGTGTTCCCTCGCCGATGCGGGCCATGGTGTAGCCCGAACTCAGACCGAGCGTTCCGAACAGAACGAAGATGATCACGGCAAGGGTTCGGTTGGGGCTGAACGTTGGCAGATCAAACTGCGCTTCAACGCGCGACACAAGCCACGGCAGCACTACGAGGAAGAAGCCCCAAAAGAACATCGTTTGCGTGAGGGTCTTGGCGTAGTTGCGAGCGAAGCTGCC
>CALLGK010000037.1 GCA_938009905.1 uncultured Acidimicrobiales bacterium
GCCCCTCCATCGCTTGATGAGCTCCGCGAGTTGGTGAAAGCCGATCTACCGGTTTGGTATGCGCCACGTGCCCTTGAGTGGGTGGACGCACTACCTCGAACTGCCCTCGGCAAGGTTCGACGTCACGAGTTGTAACCGGCGAACTCTCGCTAGTTGCGAACGATGACGCTGGTGATCCAGTCGCCAACCACGATCTCTTGTCGCACCGGAACGGCCCGGCCCAGCTCAGCCTCGACCACACCGGTGATGGCGTCGTTGTCTGATGACACGGTGACAACACTGCGGTCTGCATTAAGCGCCGTGAGCGTTCGATCTTCTGCTCGCTCTTGCCCGTTGCTCTCGACCCGATAGATCCACGCTGCCCCTTCGCCGACGGGGCCGATCGGAATGGGCCCGGCGAACGCGATGGGAGCCTCAAGCATTCGCTCCACCCAAAACACCTGTCCCTCAGGGAGTGCGCCAAGCACGGTGATGTCGGCCTGAGCGACAACAAACGCCTCGTCGGTCGATGCGGTGAGGGTTGAACCGACGGCCCGTTGCAGCGCATCGTCGGTTGCCTCGTCAGACGCCCCGATGCGCTCAACGGTCAGCTGCATGGTCTGACTCGACCCGTCGGCCATTGATGCCTCAACCACGAGGCTCAGCGTTGCCGTCAGCTCACCCGTTGGGCTGGTGATGACGACATCGATCGTCTCAACCGTTCCTACCGGCACCGGCCGGTGGAGTCGTCTGCGCTGCTGATCACCTGGGACCTGCATCGATAGTTCGTAGCTGGCCCCGGCGGAGCCGTCTGCTTCGTTGAGCTGCACGACGCCCTCGACATCGGGGAGATCGTTCGACGCGGAAGAACACGACGCGCCAACAAGGGCCATCGAAACGATCAACCCCAGCACCACTCTTCTGTTGCGTCCGTTGGTGGGCTGGCGCGTCACGAGACGCGAAGCCCTGCCCTCATCGTTGCACTCCGCCATGCACCACGAGTGTGCCTTCTATCGGTGGCTCAGCGCACCCTTGACCATCTCGAAGTCGTCTGGGTTGGTGATCCCGATCCATTGCTCGGGTGAGGCGACGACATTGACCGTCAGCCGACCGTCGTTCATCAGCTCACCGACGATGGTCGGCAATTGACATTCGGCTTTTTTCTGGTCGGCGTTGGCGGCGTAGAAGACGTCCCAACGCTCCTGAAAGGCTGGCATGACGCCGGGGTCGAAACACCACAGGTTCATCGACACGGGGTCATCAGCCGCAACTTCAACGCCACCGGCAACGACACGGCCTGAAGCCTCTCGCTCGCAGCCGTCTGTCTCGACGATCTTGGTGAGCTTGCCATCGGCGACCTCGCAGAGCGCTCGGGTGACCGAACCCTCTGGCGGGACGGTGTTGCCAATCTCAAACGCAACGTTGGCCGCCACGTCTGGGGCGCTGGCCTCGAGCTGTTGGGCCGCGAGCGCGAAGCTCTGCGGGCCGTAGTAGTCGTCTGCGTTGATCACCGCGAATGGGGCGTGAATGGCACCGACAGCGCTGAGCACGGCGTGCAGCGTGCCCCACGGCTTGTCTCGTGGCGGACCAAGGTCGTCTTGTCGGACATACACAACGTCGAGGTTGGGGTGCTGGGCCACCATGTGCTCTCGCACGTCGTCTTCGATCTCGGATCGAATGATCAGCACGATCTCGTCGAACCCCGCAGCGCGCGCATCCACGATCGAGAAATCGAGAATGGCCTGCCCATCAGGACCAACCTTCGCGAGCTGTTTGACACCGCCAAAGCGGCTTCCGAGTCCGGCCGCCATGATCACAAGAGTGGGATTCACGGCCTCTATCGTTGCCGACAGCGCACTGAGATCCAACCATGGTGCAGTGTTGGGCTAGTCGTAGAGCAAGTACGGACTTGTCGTGGCCCGAAACTCCTCAAGGGCAGGCTGCCAACCGGCCACGATGTCGTCGGCCGAAATTCCCGCCTGAAGCTGTTGTTGCAGGGCCGGCGAACCAGCAAGCAGGTCAAATACCCGGGGCCGATCAATGATCGATCCGAGACCCTGTTCTGTTGCCTGCGTTTGTGCCGCAATCAACATGTGGACGCCAACGACGGTCGGTTGATACGCGGCAGCATCCGTCACGGTGATGCGGATGCCGAACACCTTCTCGCCTTCGAAACGGGGCCGAACCGACACGTTTGGGATGACTTGTGGCGTGTACGAGACGGCTTCGATCTCAAACCCTTCGAGCCCTGAGGCTTCGGTGGACGCGATCACGTCGGCAGCGAGACGTTCGCTGTCGATCCACGGAGCCCCAATGCTCGAGAACGGGTGCCGTGTGCCGGTGCCGTAGCTGAGCGTCGTTGCTTCGAACAGCACCGTTCCGGGGTAGACGGTTGCTGCTTCGATCGTGGGGAGGCCGGGGCTTGGGCCGATCCACGGACGTTCCGTGTCGACCCATGTTTGGCTCCGGTCCCAACCAACCAGCTCGACCACCCGAAGATCAAGCGAGTCGAGCCCATCGAGCCACCTCTCGCCCTTGATCGCGAGGGCGAGCTCGCCAGGCGTCAACGCGTAGACAGACGGAATCGGATACTGACCGATGAACGACTCTTGCGCTGGCGCTCGCATCAGACCCTCGAGCATCACGCCGCCGTGTGGGTTTGGCCGATCAAGCACCACAAAGGGGATGCCGGCAGCGGCGGCGGCCTGCATCGAGAGCCCCATCGTGGAGATGTAGGTGTAGTACCGCGTGCCAACGCTCTGCAGGTCGAACAACAAGATGTCGATGCCCTCGAGTGAATCCTGCGGCGGGGCCCGGTTGGAGCCATAGAGGCTCACGATGGGGATGCCGGTGACGGGATCGACGTCGTCGTCAAGAACCTCACCGGCATCGGCGATGCCACGGATGCCGTGCTCGGGCGCAAAGGCGGCGACGAGCTCAACATCTGTGGCTTCGGTGAGCAGATCAATCAGATGGTCGTCGCCCGCCAGTGATGTCTGGTTGCCAATGAGGCCAACTCGCAGTCCGGTCAGCGATTCGAAGTCGCTGAGCGCCAATACGTCTGCGCCGGAGAGCACGGCCGGCTGGGGTTCGGTGGTTGTCGTCACCGTCGTTGACGTGCTGGATGACGACGTGCTCGGCGAGGTAGAGGAAGCGGTCGTCGATGTCTGTCCGTCTGCTTCAGTCGTGCCCGCGACAGCTTCGGTGGTCGACGTCTCGTCTACCTGCGTGTTGTCGGCCACGGACGTCTCGCCGTTCGCTGTGGTTGCCCCGGTCACGGTCTCTTGCGGCGTGACCTGCGAGCATCCACCAGCCAGAAGCACGAGTGCCACCACAAGATGCCGAGCAGCCCCACGAGCCATCACGTCGCGACCGATCACGAGGTGAGCTCCCGGAACCGGTCAAGCCCGACGTTCCCGCCAGACAGCGTGACGCCAACTCGACGACCAGCGAACCGACCGGAGTCAGCCAACAGCGCTGCGAGAGCTGACGCTCCACTCGGTTCGACGACAACCTTGAGTTCGGTGAACAGCAGACGCATCGTGTCGACGATCGCGTCGTCTGACACGGTGAGGAACTCGGCGACTCGAGCGTTGGTGATTGGCCATGTCAACTCACCCGGCGCCGTTACCTGTTGGCCATCGGCGATCGTTCTTGGCACATCAATCGTGACCCGTTCGCCAGCTTCGCGAGAACGTCGGTGGTCGTCACCGGTAACTGGCTCAACGCCGTAGAGCTCTGCGGCCGGAGCAACCGCTTCTGCTGCGAGGGCACACCCGGCGAGCAGCCCTCCCCCACCCAGACAGACGAACATCGTGTCGATGTCGTCAACTTGCTCAAACAGCTCGAGTGCGGTTGTGCCTTGTCCGGCGATGACCGCCGGGTGGTCATAGGGCGGAATGAGCGTGCGTCCCTCTTGTGACGCGATCTCGGCTGCGATGGCGGCACGGTCTTCGGCATAGCGGTCGTAGCGAACGATTCGAGCGCCGTTCGCTTCGGTGCGGGCCACCTTGCTCG
>CALLGK010000038.1 GCA_938009905.1 uncultured Acidimicrobiales bacterium
GCCGCCGCCTTCTCTTCTGCCTTCTTGATGCTCTCGATAAGCAGCGGATTGTCGAGAATCACCATGGTGCTCGACCCGGTTTCGGCATCGGTGTCGATGGCCTGCCGGATCCGCCGCTCGGTCTCGGTCCGGACGGCCGGATGCACGATCTTGTTGATGGCTTCCAGTTCTGCGCTGTCCGAAAACACGATGTTGGCCACTTCAGGGCGATTGAGCGTGCCATCTTCAGCAACAATCTTGTCGCCCCAGCGTTCGACCATGGCCACAAATACGGGCTCGCCCGGCTGCTGGAGATCCTTCACGATGGCATCAGCATCGACGACAACGGCGCCTCGGGTGGCGAGTCGCTCCGAGGCTGACGATTTGCCCGATCCGATACCACCGGTGAGTCCAATCAACTTCATGACCGCACGCTAACCCGCGCGTTGGTCAGAAAGATCCATAGAAGTGGGCCGTTTGCCTCAGTTCTGAGGGGGTCGGTCCGATGGAGAAGCGCACGTCGCGGCGGCGTGTTCTCCTCTGATGAAGCACTCTGCGACCCCCTTTTCTACCGATGGCCCCGAGCCGTCTCGGTCCGTCAATGGACTGAGTGAGCTCGTTGGCGCGGTTCCAGATGCTCCTGACACCGAGATCGCAGCTGGTGATGTTGTCGAACGACGCTTCGTTCGCGGGCGGCGGGGTTCGGACAACCCACCGACGGTTCGGTCGGTACTGCTGCTCGACGACGAGGATCAGCTGGAGCCGTTCGCGCCCGCTGTTCTAGCCGTCCGATGGGCCACTACGGTTGCCTGTTTGGCCCTTTCTTGGCCAGCCTTCGTTTCTCAGGACTGGTCGATCATCCCGTGGACCGGCGCCATTCTGGCGAACACGGCAATCCGCACCGTCACGCCCCTCAAGTACGACGGGTCAACCCGAGCCACCCTCAATCTTCTCGTTGAAGTCGGCCTGAATCTGCTGGCCGTTGCGGCCACCAACTCGTGGGATTCACCGCTTGTGCTGGCGTTGGTGAACGCCGTGATCGTTGCGGCGTTCGCTCGTGGGTTCGGCTTCGGCATTCGCATTGGCGCCGGTTCGGCTATTGCCGTCTCCGTTGCCAGTCTCTTGCAGACATCGTGGACAGACGCCGATATCACGACGGCTGGTCGATGGACCACTGTTTTGATACTGGGCGGCATCGTGGCCGGATACGCGCGCCGTATCTCGTGGGAAGCAGCTCAACAGCACTCGCTTGCACTGTCGCGTCTCACCAGGCTCGCCGATGCCAATACGTTGTTGTCGACGCTTCACCGGGTGGCCCAAACGCTGCCAGCCTCGCTCGACTCCGATGAAGTGCTTGATTCGGCTGTCACCAGGCTCCGCGGGCTGCTTGAGTTCGACTCGGTCGCCATCATGATCACGGACGACACCGATCGGTCACTGACGGTGATGAAGCGGGCTGGTGCCAAAACGGCATCCCGGTTCGCCTTCGCCGAGCTGCCATCCGCGGCTCAGCGAGCCATCAGAACCCGCTCGGCCGTTGTCGCAGATGTCACAGCTGACGGAGATGGCGACGCCATCGGCCTAGCCGCCAGCTCGACGTCGGCCATGTACGCTCCGATGCTCGCTCGAGGCACGCTCATCGGCCTGATCGCGCTCGAGCGTTCGAAGCTCGACGACTTCTCAACCCGCGACCTCGAAGTTGTCCGAGCCTTCGTCGAGCCGACTGCGTTGGCCATCGACAATGCTCGCTGGTTTTCTCGTATCCGCACGGTTGGTGCTGACGAAGAACGAACCAGAATCGCCCGCGACCTGCACGACCGGATCGGCCAAGCGCTTGCCTACTTGGCGTTCGAGCTCGACCGGGTCGTACGTCGCAATGAACAAGATGAACCCGTTGGCGAAGCGCTTGAGGAGCTCCGAGCTGCCCTTCGCGATGTCGTCACCGAGGTTCGTGACACGCTCTATGACCTGCGTACCGACGTTGATGCCGACAAGGATTTCAGCGCTGTAATGGAGGAGTTTTCCGACCGAGTGTCGCTCAGAAGCGACCTCGACATCACGCTCACCTGCACTCGTGATCGCCGCTTGCCGCTGCGTCAAGAACGAGAGATGTGGAGAATTGCACAGGAAGCGCTCATCAATGTGGAGCGACATGCCGATGCTAAGAGGGTGAACATTTCGTGGCACTGCACCGGCTCGTCAGCCGAGCTCATCGTCGCAGACGATGGCGCTGGATTCGCTGACGATTCAGGCCGTGCCGATTCTTATGGCCTCATGGGCATGAGAGAACGGGCTGCGTCGATTGGCGCATTCCTCGAGTTCCACTCGGATAAGGGAGAAGGGACGACAGTACGGTGCAGTCTCAAGGAGAGGTGACCCATAAGACGGGGTCGGCCGGCCAGAGTGCCGCCGAGTCAAGCGGGGATCCCGCAGTAATCCGTCTAATGCTCGCTGACGATCACCGCATGCTGCGTGAAGGCCTGCGGCGCTCGATGAGCGAGCGTGGGTTCGACGTAGTGGGCGAAGCCCGTGATGGAGCAGAGGCAGTCGATCTGGCTGCTGCTCTCCGGCCGGATGTCATCCTGATGGATGTCACCATGCCGGAGCTCGACGGTGTCGAAGCCACGCGGCAGATCAAGGCTCGTCAGCCTGAGGTGCGGATCGTCATGTTGACGATGCACGCCGATCAGGATGTGCTGGCTGAAGCGATCCGCTCAGGAGCCAATGGCTACCTGGTGAAGGATTGCTCGACCGATGAAATCGCTTCGGCGATCGAGTCGGTTGCTGGCGGTGAAACTGCCCTGTCGCCACGCCTCGCCGCGTCGATGCTGGCCGAGGTTCGTCGTCAGGACTCAAAGAGCGAGAACGAGCGCGTCATAACGAAGCGCGAAGAGGAAGTGCTCCAGCTGATCGCTGACGGTTGCTCAACCCCCGAGGTTGCCGAGCGTCTCTACATCAGCCAGAAGACGGTGAAGAACCACCTCGCTTCGATCTACCAAAAGCTTGACGCTCGAGACCGCACACAAGCGGTGCTCCAAGCCGTTCGTATGGGAATCGTCACGCTGGATTGAATGAGCCGTTAGGCCCATCAAGAACCCTTCCCAGCCCCCCGATCATTTTCATACAAGCCCGCAGGGACCACCAGGTCTCAGGGACCAAACAACAGACACCCCGGAGAAATACAATGCTTCACTTCGAATTCCTCTCAGCATGGATGAAGGCCCAGGCCAAGACCGAGCGTGGCGCCAGCCTCGTCGAGTACGCCCTCCTCGTCGCCCTGATCGCTGTTGTCTGCATCGCAGCTGTGACCGCTCTCGGTTCCAGCGCCTCGGACAAGTTCAGCCAGGTCGAGTCGGCCATCAACTAATAGCTCTTCAAAAACATGAAGAAGGCCTTCGGGCCAACTTCATATGAAGAACCCAAAAGTGGGAGGTGCTACGGCGCCTCCCACTTTTAACGTTTTGGCCCAGGCGGCCGATGGAGGGGCAATGGCAGGTTCAGTTCTTGACGCCGAGCGTCCACGTCCGTCGTCACGACCTACATCCTCGACAGAGGAGGCAGCCGCCGTTGCTGCGTGGTGGCAGCGTCCAGCGGCCATCGCCATCTGCCTGTTGGTGTTCTACGCCCTGCTTTCGCAGTTCAACGATCCGCGGGCCTACCTCAGCACTGACACGGGGGGAAAGACGGCCACGCTCGAAGCGATGGTCTCCGGCGGCGATTGGGATCCAGACCTTGGCTATTGGGCTGAGGAGCAGGACCCTGACGGATCGCTCTACCCCATGTTCGCTACCAAGCAACTTGGCGACAAATGGATCAACGCCACGTCGCTTCCAATGCTTCTTGTTGCTCGCCCGCTGTGGTCGATCGGTGGCTACCGAGCGGCTTTGCTTCTCCCGATGCTGGGCGCGGTTGCCGCCGCTCTCGCCGCCGGAGCGCTCGCTCGCCGTCTCGGCTCCCGAAACGGCGCCCTTGCTTCCTGGATCGTGGGAGTGAGCAGTCCTGCGGTGATCTACGCCCTCGATCTCTGGGAGCACACCATCGGACTTGCCCTGATGGGGTGGGGCCTCGTGGCAATTGTCGAACGTCTCTCAGCCTCTGAACGCTGGACGCTTGCGCTGTGGGCCGGCTTGGCCTTTGGCTTCGCAGCATCGATGCGTCAAGAGGCGCTCGTCTACGGATTCGTGACAGGCCTTGTGCTTGTTGGGTTCCTGATGGTCAGACGTGGTGTTGGCACAGCAATCCTGAATGGTGTGGCCATGGTCGCTGGCACCGCTGCCATGATCGTGGCGAACGCACTGCTCGAAATCGCCGTGCTTGGCGAGAGCTTCCGGGCCGGTCGATCGGCCGGGGCCGCGGCTGCCGGTGGATCGTCGTTCGGCAAGCGAGTTGAGGAAGCGATCATCACGGCCGTAGTTCCGTTTTCACCAGGCCAGATGATGGGCGCCCTTGCTGGGCTCGCCCTCGTTGTTGGCTTGGTCTGGCTGACCTTCGCCATGCTCGATGGTGGTCGACCTCTCATCCCCGCCGTTCTGGTCGGAGGCGTGTATCTCGTGCTGCTGCTCGAGACGGCAAGCATTGGTCTCAGCTTCGTGCAGGGCATGATCGCAACAACGCCGGTCGCAGGACTTGGCCTGGCGTGCGTCTGGCGCCGGCGCGACACCGAAGCAATCGTGGTGTCGATCATCGCCCTCGCATCTCTTCCGCTGGTGTGGGCTGTGCAATACACCGGCGGCGCACTGCCGCAGTGGGGCGGCCGCTACATCCTTCTTTCTGGTTGGGTGCTCATGACCCTCGCTGTTGCCCACCTTGAGCACCGCACACCGCAGCTTCTCAAGGTGATCGGGGCCGTTGGTCTCGCCGTGACCGCGCTTGGTGTCGCCTGGATGTTCGAACGAACGAACGCAATCGGAACTGCCTTCGAAGAGGTTGTTGCCTTGGACGATGAAGCGCTGGTCTTTGCCGACCCGTTCATCTCACGAGAGGCCGGGCCAGCTGCGGCGGAAAATCAGTGGCTCGCGGCCGTTTCGTCGGAAGATCGCCAAGAAGCAGCGTCCGTCCTGATCGATGCCGACATCAACGAGTTTGGCTTTGTGACTCGAACCGGCAAGGAGCTCGACGACGAGCAAATGGCTGATTTCGAGGGGTTTGTGGCCAATGGGCAGTCGGAGATTGAGGTCTTCGATGGCTTCAACTATGTGATCCAACACTTCGTCCGGAACTGAGACACCCTCGACGTTGAGTCGAACGTGTGTTCCGTCTGGGGTAAGCCGGTAGCCTTCGCCCGGTGGGCAGCAAGATCGTCATTCGTGGGGCTAGAGAACACAACCTCCAAAACGTCAATGTCGAGCTACCGCGAGAGAAGCTGATTGTCTTCACCGGTCTGTCCGGCAGCGGCAAGTCATCGCTGGCGTTCGACACCATTTACGCAGAGGGGCAGCGTCGCTACGTCGAGTCCTTGTCGGCCTACGCCCGGCAATTCCTTGGCCAAATGGACAAGCCAGACGTCGACTTCATCGAGGGGCTCTCACCTGCGATCTCGATCGACCAGAAGTCGGCGAGCCGCAACCCGCGGTCCACCGTTGGCACCGTCACCGAGGTCTACGACTACCTTCGGTTGTTGTTCGCTCGGGTTGGTACGCCTCACGATCCTGAAACAGGGGAGCGGCTGGTCAAGCAGACCCCGCAGCAGATCGTCGACCAGGTGCTTCGCCTTCCCGATGGCACCCGATTCCAAGTGCTCGCACCCGTGGTTCGTGGCCGCAAGGGCACCTACGAAACACTCCTTGGCGACTTGGCGTCGCAAGGGTTTGCTCGTGCCATCGTCGACGGCGAGTTGGTTGAGCTTGGCGGCGAGCTTCCCGAGCTCGAGCGCTATGAGATGCACGACATCAGCGTGGTGGTCGACCGCCTTGTGCGTCGCGACGGCATTGAGCGCCGGCTCACCGACTCGATGGAAACCGCGCTTGGTCTGGCCGAGGGCGTGGCCGAGATCGAGGTTGTGCCACCGAAGGACGCGAAAGACGTCGAGGCCGAAACCTTGGTGTTTAGCCAACACCTGGCCCGACCGTCAGACGGCAAGAGCTTTGAAGAGCTCGCCCCTCGTAACTTCTCGTTCAACTCGCCCTATGGCGCCTGCAATGCGTGTGATGGTCTTGGCACCACGTTTGAGGTCGATCCTCAGTTGGTCGTGCCAAACCCCGATCTCTCGATCGAAGAAGGCGCCATCCACCCGTGGTCTGGCACCCGCAGCCGCTACTTCGGTCGGCTCGTCGAAGCCGTGTGCGACGAGTACGGCATCAAGGTCGACGTGCCGTGGACGAAGCTGAAAGCCAAAGAGCAAAACCTGCTGCTGAAGGGCGGCACAGGCAAGAAGGTGCTCGTCCGCTACAAGAATCGCTACGGCCGGCTGCGCACCTACAACGCAACCTTCGAGGGCGTTGTCCCGTATCTGCGCCGCCGACACACCGAGTCTGAGTCAGACAGCCAGCGCGAGCAGATCGAGGGCTACATGCGCGAGGTGGCGTGCCCCACGTGCGATGGCGCCCGCCTCAATCCGTTGTCACTGGCGTGCACGATCGACGGTCGTTCGATCTCCGAGATCTGCTCCATCTCCATTGGCGAAGCGGCCAAGGTGCTTGCTGGCCTCGAACTCACCGATCGAGAAATGATGATCGCCGAGCGCGTGGTCAAAGAGATCAACGCTCGCCTCAGCTTCCTTCTCGACGTCGGGCTCGACTACCTCAGCCTCGGGCGTTCGGCCGCCACTCTCTCGGGCGGTGAAGCCCAGCGCATTCGTCTGGCCTCCCAGATCGGGTCCGGTCTTGTCGGCGTGCTGTACGTCCTCGACGAGCCGTCGATCGGGCTGCACCAGCGAGACAACGCCAAGTTGATCGAAACGCTGAAGCGTCTCCGCGACCTTGGCAACACGGTGCTTGTCGTCGAACACGACGAAGACACCATCATGATCGCCGACCACGTCGTCGACATCGGCCCCGGTGCAGGCGAACACGGCGGCGATGTTGTCTATTCGGGCAACGTCAACGGCCTGCTCAAACGTAAGCGTTCGCTCACCGGGCAATACCTCAGCGGCAAGAAGAGCATTCCCGTTCCCGAACTCAGGCGACCGCCTGGCATCGAACGGCTCACCATCACCGGCGCCCGCGAAAACAACCTCAAGAACGTCGACGTCGACATCCCGCTTGGTTGTTTCGTGGCCGTCACCGGGGTGTCTGGATCCGGCAAGTCAACGCTGGTCAACGAGATTCTGCTGAAGTCATTGATGCAGAAGATCTATCGATCGAAGACACCGCCCGGGCTGCACAAGTCGGTCAAGGGTCTCGACTTTCTCGACAAGGTGATCGATATCGATCAATCACCGATTGGGCGCACGCCACGGTCAAACCCAGCCACCTACACGGGTGTGTTCGACCACATTCGCAAGCTGTTCGCCAAGACCAACGAGGCGGCCGTGCGCGGCTACCAACCAGGTCGGTTCTCGTTCAACGTCTCGGGCGGTCGCTGCGAAGCGTGCTCTGGCGACGGCACGATCAAGATCGAAATGCACTTCCTGCCAGACGTGTACGTGCCGTGCGAGGTCTGCAAGGGCGCCCGCTACAACCGCGACACCCTCGAGATTCAGTTCAAGGGCAAGAACATCTCCGAGGTGCTCAACATGCCGATTGCGGAGGGTCTCGAGTTCTTCTCGAACCAGCCGCCAATCGCCAGGCATCTGCAAACACTCGTCGACGTGGGGCTTGGCTACGTCCGTCTTGGGCAACCGGCGCCCACGCTGTCCGGCGGCGAAGCCCAACGCGTCAAGCTCGCCTCCGAGCTGGCAAAGCGATCAACTGGTCACACGATCTACCTGCTCGACGAACCAACAACGGGCTTGCACTTCGAAGACATCCGTCGCCTGTTGACCGTGCTCACTCGTTTGGTTGACCAGGGCAACACGGTCCTGGTGATCGAACACAACCTCGACGTGATCAAAACGGCCGACTACCTGATTGACCTGGGCCCAGACGGCGGCGATCGGGGCGGCACGGTGGTGGCAACCGGTACGCCAGAAGATGTTGCCAAGGTCACGGCCAGCCACACCGGTCGCTTCCTGGCCCCACTACTCACGTAGCTCCCGGCGCCTCCCTATGAGGCCTCCCTCACGGCACTGAAGGTTTGGCCGACAGGAACCGGTGGTCTCGACTCTGATGACCGGTGAGCGTCGCGAGCGCCAAACCGGCCGTGCGCTCATACCGCTTGCGGTGTCGTGGTCGATCGCGATCGTGTTCCTTGTCGGCATCTCGCTCCAGACTGCCGTGCCCATCGAGCAGCTGTTTCTTGATGCCACGGCCGTGAACGGACAGAAGTGGTACGCCGGGTCGGTCACCTCCCTCGGCATCTTGATGTGGACCGTTGCGGTGTGCGGGTGTCTGGCAACGGCGTACGTCGCTCACCTCGGTCAACGCGCCAAGGCGGCCAATGCGTTTCGAGGAGCGGCAGTTGTGTTCGGCGTGTTGCTTCTCGACGACCTGTTTCTGCTGCACAGCAATCTGCTGCCCTCGATCACCGGTCTGCCGAAGCTGGCGTTCCTCGGAATGGAAATGGTGCTGGCGGCAATCTGGCTGGTTTCCGCAGTGCCCCAGCTCGGCCGTACTCGTTGGGAGCTCCTGGTGGCCGCATCCGTTGGCTTTGCTGTTTCGTTGTTCACCGATGCCTTCTTCGACGGTCGAGGAGCGGCGTGGTTGATGGCAGAAGATGGCTCGAAATTCCTCGGGATCGTGGCGCTGGCCACGTGGTCGGGCATGACGGCGACTGATGTGGTGCGCAGCGTCGTGAGACCTGAGCCAGAGGGCGGCACGGTGGCCGTCACTCAATCTCACAACGAGAGTGATCTCGCCGATAGTCACAGATGAACTCTTCGAACGAGTCTGCAGCTTCCGCGACGGCCGACGTTGTCGATGACGAACTGGCTGCTCGTATCGAACGCGAACGGGCGTTTCACGATGACCGATTCGAAGAAGACGAGGACCGGGGCACGGGTGCGTTTTACGCGGCTGTATCGAGTGCGACTGATCAGTATCGCGAGTCGGTGCTGGCTCAGACCGCCGGTGATTGTCTCGAGTACGGGTGTGGCACCGCGTCATTGTCGTTTGACCTTGGCGAGGCTGGTTGCCGCTCTGCCGGCATCGACATCAGCTCTGTTGCCGTGAACACGGCAGCCGCTGAGGCGGCTGACCGAGGCCTCGACATCAACTTTCTCGAGATGGATGCCGAAGCGCTCACGTTCGAAGACGAGTCCTTCGATCTCGTCTACGGCTCAGGCATCTTGCACCACCTCGACATCGAGCGGTCTCGTGCGCAGATCATGCGGGTCTTGCGTCCAGGCGGTCGAGCGGTGTTTCTCGAACCGATGGGCTACAACCCGCTGATCAACGTGTATCGCCACTTCACTCCGGACATTCGAACCGTCGACGAACATCCATTGCTCAGGCATGACCTGGCGATGTTGGCCGAGGGAACGGGCGACTTCTCGGCCACCTTCCACGGTTTGACCTCACTCTCCGCAGCACCGTTCTTGAGCAGGCGAGGTGGGCAGACATACGCCGAACTGTGCCGGTCGCTCGACAAGAAGCTCCTCGCAATTCCCGGCGTGCAGTTGATGGCGTGGATGGTCGTGATCGAGTTCACGAAGCGCGAGGGCTAGGAGCCCTTATTCACCGGCCTTTTTGGCCGATTGGAAGAGATGTCTCACCGCAGCGCTCGCTTGCTGCTTCCGCTAGGGACGATCGCGCTTGTCGCAATCTTCACCTTTGCTCACGCCACGCAAATCGCGGCGAACTCGTACAACCCCCTGGGCACCTTCCGATCGCCGTGGACCGTCGTGTTCACGATCTTGCTCGTGATGTCGGGTTATGCGGTCGGTTTGCCCGACCTGCCTCGATCTCGAATGAGCGCCGCGGGGCTCGGACTCGTGTCGTTTGCGCTGGCCGTGGTGGGCGTTTCGGTTTTCCAATCCGTTGTGGGTTCCACCTTGCTGCCTCGAGCCGTGATGCTCGGCGTCGGTCTCACGATCCCGCCGTGGTCGGTGCTGGTGTGGCACACGCAGTCAGACGTTGCACAGCGCAGCGCACGGCGGGTGACGTTTGTCGGCCGAAACGAAGATCGCGTCACGCTCTCGACTGAGCTGAACCTGCACCCTGATCCTCCTGCGCTCGTCACGTCGTATCTGTCGGCTCGCGAGGCGGCGAAGGACGATGGTCTTCTTCGAGAGGTCGTCGAGCAAGACACGAGCGTGATCGTGCTCGGGCTAGACGCACAGGACGATCCGCGAGTCGTGAGCCAGGCGGCATCGCTGCACCAGACCGGTGTGCAGATCCGCACGCTCTCCCTCTTCACCGAGGAATACCTCGGAAAGCTTCCAGTCGCTGATCTTGAGCGTGTCGCTCTGCTGTTCGATGTGGGCGAGCTGCACCGGCTCCGCTACCAGCGTTCGAAGCGAGTCGCAGACATCGTTGTCTCGCTGCTGGCCATGCCGGTGCTGTTGGTTGTGGCCGCTCCCGTGTGGCTGATGAATCTCGTCAGTAGCCGTGGCCCGCTGTTCTATCGCCAGGAGCGAATCGGCAAGGCGGGCGAGCCCTTCACCATCTACAAGTTCCGATCGATGACCGTCAGCGACGACACATCGTGGACGGTCGAAGGCGACGATCGAATTACGCCGGTTGGCCGGTTCCTACGTCGATCCCATCTGGACGAACTACCTCAGCTGCTCAACATCTTTCGAGGCGATCTGTCGCTTGTCGGACCACGGCCCGAACAGACGACCTACGTCGAAGAGCTTCGCGAGAAGATCCCGTTCTACGACGTGCGTCACTTGGTTCGCCCCGGCCTCACTGGCTGGGCGCAGGTTCGCTACGCCTACGGCTCAGACACCCACGACGCACTCGAGAAGCTCCAGTACGACCTGTACTACTTGCGTCGTCAGTCGATCGCGACAGATCTCATGATCGTGGTGCGCACGTTGCGCGCCGTGCTGCGGGGGACCGGCCGATGACCACGCTCGTCACCGTCGTGATCCCAGCCCGCAACGAGGGCCAATCAATCAACGCGGCCCTCGACGCAGTGCTGGCTCAGACGTACCCGCTTGCATCGACAGAAGTTGTTGTGGTCGACGGCAACTCGACGGACGACACTGCTGCGATCGCATCGGCTGCTCTGGATGGCAAAGGCCTGCACCGCTGGGCGGTTATCAACAATCCCGTTGGGGCAACGCCGTCAAACCTCAACGCAGGCTTGGCGTGGGCTGAAGGCGAGATTCTGGTTCGAGTCGACTCTCGTTCGCTCATTGCCCCCGACTACGTCGAACGGCTTGTTGCCGTTCTTGACGACGACACCATCGCTGTCGCCGGAGGGTCGCAGGTGGCTGTGCCGCGCTCGGACGGGCTGAAGGACCGAGCCATTGCTCGGGCGCTCAACAATCGATTTGGCATGGGTGGCTCGCGTTATCGCCGACCGGGAGCAGAAAGCGGCCGAGTCGACACCGTCTACCTCGGTGTGTTCCGCACCGAACAGTTGCGAGCTGCCGGTGGTTGGAACGAGGACTTTCCAACGAACCAAGACTTCGAACTCAATCGTCGCATGGCGCAGTTTGGTGACATCTGGTTTGAGGCTGGCTTGCCCGTTGGCTACAGCGGTCGAGCAACGCTGCGTGAGATCGGTCAGCAGTACCACCGCTTTGGCCGCTGGAAGGTTCGTTATTGGCGTCGCACTGGCGACCGGCCACAGCTGCGCCAGATCGTCTTGCTGTTGCTCGCGCTCGTGCCCATCGCCGTGCTTGCTCTCGCGTTTGCGATCGGTGCCGGTGTCGTCCTCGCGCTCCTCGCTCTGATTGCCCCTGGCTTGCTGTTCATCGATGCGATCGGTGGCCAGCGTCGAGCGGCTGGTCTTGGCATCCGCCTCGTGGCAGGCCTGACAAACGTCATCGTCGGGCTGGGATGGTGGACGGGCGTTGCTCGTCAGTTCTTCACGCCCCGGGTTCGGGGAGACCGCTAGTGGCAGCAGCAACCCAGGTCGAAGCCCCGGCGGTTGAACCGCTCGGGTTTCAACGTTTCCTTGGCCGCTCCGCTGCCTACGCGCTCGGGCCGCTGGTAGCTCGCGCGTTGGGACTGGTGACGCTTCCGTTTGTCACCAGGGCTCTCGGACCTGCTGAGTTCGGACGGCTGGAAGTGCTCTCGGCCTTGGCCACCGCCGTCGCTGCAGTGCTGCTGTTCGGCATGGACTCGACGACGCTCGCCCAGTTCAAGCAGGCGGCAACCTCGGCGCAGCGTCGGCGGGTCTTTCCCTCAGCGCTCACGGTCTCCATTGGGCTGACGCTGGGAGTCACGGCGCTTCTTTGGCTCGGTCGAGGGCCGTTTGTGCGAGGGCTGATCAACGAGAGCGGCTACGGCTCAGCCATGGCGCCGATCGGTCTCTACGGCGTGGCACTGGGCCTTGCGCACATTGCGCGA
>CALLGK010000039.1 GCA_938009905.1 uncultured Acidimicrobiales bacterium
GACCTCGTGGCCTCAGCAGACGGCTCCAGAGGCTGGGTCGTAGATGCGTCTGGCGAGCTTCACGGATTCGGTGGAGCGAGCGATCGCTCTCCTGCTTCGGCGCCAGGCCGCGCCGTGGCCGCAGCGCTTGAGGATGGCCAGGGTTACGTCCTTGGATCAACGGGCACGTTGCACCCCCTCGGTGGAGCCCCTGATCGTTCCATTGCAGCCACCATCACGGCGGTCGATATCACCCTGCTTCCTGACGGAGCAAGCGGATGGGTACTCGACTCCACCGGTCGGCTTCATGCATTCGGCGACGCAACCGATTGGCAGTCAGACCTGGCCGGTGCTGCTGGTGATCGAGCCCGAGCCGTGCTTGCTGACCCAACTGGCAAGGGTGGCTGGGTTCTCGACAGCGAAGGACGCCTGTACTCGTTCGGTCGCGAGCGCAACGTACAACCGCTCACGACCACCGTTGGCAACCCAACGATTGTTGACGCCGGACTGTGGTGGCACCTTCCGGCCAACCTTGCCGACAACAAGGATCCGGCGTACACCAACGCACTCCACGAGCTGTTCCTCGGCCGCACGCCAACCATTGAGGAACTCGACCATTGGACCTGGGTGATCGAACGCACCAGTCGCGACGACGTGGCCGCAGAGTTCGCCAACTCCGATGAGTGGGCCGGCGTGATCGTCGACGACATCTACATCGATGTTCTCGGCCGTCCTCCAGAACCAGCCGGGCGGGCCTACTGGGTCGAACGCCTGAACGAGGGACTGCGCACACAAGACCTTGGTGCCCTGTTCTACTCATCACCCGAATATGTCGAGGCCGCCGGGTCCAACACCGCCTACGTCACCCTTCTCTACCGAGCACTTCTGCACCGTGAACCTGACGCAGAGGGCCTCAACTATTGGGTGACCCGGCTCGAGTCTGGTGAGGCGGTGCCAGGCGACATCGCCTCGGGCTTCTATCAGTCTGTTGAGTCCCGCAACGACCGGGTCACACGCTTGTATGACGCCATCTTGTTGCGAGCGCCCGACGACGAGGGGCGAGACTTCTGGGCCGAACGATTGTTGGCCGAAGATGACATCGCCCTCGCCGTTGATCTCGCCGTGAGCGGCGAGTTCCGAGATCGGGTCACTGAGGGACTCGACTGACCAGGCACCAGTGTCTGGCACCCGGGTACTTCGACCCGGGTCGAAGAGCCCAGATTCGTGGGTCGTACGCACTACGTTTTGGTTGAGAGCGGGGCAGAAGGGCCGATGAGTAAACCCATGCGTTATCGCACGAGTGCAGCTGTCACGAACCGAACAGCAACCCAGCGCGTTCCCCGGCTTGTGGCCCTGCTGATCGCCGCCATTGCCATGATCGCCGGCGTTGCGCCAGCCGTCAGCGCTCAGTCCGAAGACGACCGCCCTTTTGTGGTGCTCGAAGGTCGTGGCTGGGGTCACGGCCGTGGCATGGGCCAATGGGGGGCCCAAGGCTACGCAAAGGACCAGGGATGGAGCTCGCCTCAGATCCTTGATCACTTCTATGGCGGCACCCGAGCTGGAACCCTCGCCGAAGCCATCTCGCCGGTTGAGCCTGCGGTGAATCCGGACGCCGTCCGGGTCGAGATCCGGGCCCAGCGTGGCAATGCCATGCGCCTCATCCTTGGCTCGGGAACGATGGAAGTTGTCGACCTCGCCACCGGCGAGGTGCTGACCACCACGCAGCCCGGTGAAGCTGTCAAGCTGCAAGTCAACGGCGTCGGCGGACTGAACATGTCGGTCTCCGACTCGTGTGGGGGTGCCGAGACACCAGTCGCCGTCTTCACCCAACCCGCGATTGAGGTTCGCGCCATCACCGAAGCAGCCGGCGCCGACGGTCTCCTGAGGCTTTGTAAGCCAAACGGATCGAGCAACTGGTACTCGGGCGTGATGCGAGCGCACAACATTGGCGGTCAAACTCGAACCGTCAACGTCTTGCCGCTCGAGGAGCTGCTCCGAGGCATCGTGCCTCGCGAAGTTCCCGCCTCGTGGGAGCCAGCTGCGCTTGAAGCTCAGTCGGTCGCCGCCCGCAGCTATGCGGCAGCGGGAGACACTCGTCAGCTGCCATACGCCGATAGCTGCGACACCATCTTGTGCCAGGTCTACGAGGGTCGGTTCCGTCAGTCAGCGCCAGACGCCAGCGTCGATGCGGTGAACCATCCCCGCACCGACGCTGCCATTCTGGCCACCGCCGGATTAATCAGAATCCACAACGACACCAACGAGATCGCTCGCACTGAGTTCTCGTCGTCAACCGGTGGTTACTCGGCCGGCGGCGACTTCCCAGCGGTTGAAGACACCGGCGACAGTGTCGACGGCAACAAACGTCATATGTGGTCAAAGGCCGTTGACCTTGGCCCGCTCGAGGCCAGAACCGGGCTCGGCAACCTTGACGACGTGCAGGTCACTGAGCGAAACGGCTTTGGGCCAGACGGCGGTCGTGTGCTCGAGGTGACGTTTGTCTTCGAGCGCGGCACCACGACGATGACCGGCAACGAAGCTCGCCGCGAGTTCGGACTGTTCTCTGA
>CALLGK010000040.1 GCA_938009905.1 uncultured Acidimicrobiales bacterium
CAGACGGCGATGTTCTAGCCGAGGCAGTGTTCTGACCGACAGCCCAACGCCCGACGGCGAGACGGACCCAACGCCGGGGCGTGCTCCTGACGATGTCAGCGAGCGTTCCGACGTCGCGCCGGGCGACATCGACACACTTGACACAGCTGAAAAAGCTGGTGACGAGATCGACGCGTCGACAGGGCGATCACCGTTGGTGGTCGCACTCATGGTTGCGATCGGTGTCCTCGCGTTCGACCAGATCACCAAAGGCTGGGCGGTTTCGCGTTTGGCAGAGGGACCGTGCACGCCAGACACCTGCATCGATGTTGTCGGTTCGTTGCGCTTCCGTCTGCACTACAACACCGGCGCCTCATTCAGCACAGGCGAAGGGTTTGGCCCGATCATCGGCGTCATCGCCATCGTGATGTCTGGCTACTTGCTCTGGCTTGCTCGGTCGACTGCGCACACGTTGCAAGTCGTGCTACTCGGGACGATTGCCGGCGGCGCCGTCGGCAATCTGGCCGACCGTCTTTTTCGAGCCGACGATGGCCTGCTGTCAGGCGGGGTCGTCGACTTCATCGACTTTCAGTGGTGGCCAATCTTCAACATCGCTGACGTCGCCATCGTGGGTGGCGTGGCGCTTCTGTTGCTCACACAGTTTGTCCGAGGACCTGACGAAGCAGCATCGCCGTGACCGAACCTGGCGGGCGGGCCGAGTTCGACGTTCCCGACGCCCTCGTTGGGGAACGAATCGATCGTGCGGTCTCGATGCTCACCGAATTGAGTCGACGGGTTGTGCACGAATTGATCGCTGACGGTTCCGTCCTGCTCAACGGTGAGGTGCCGGCGAAACCGTCAATCAAGGTTGAACTTGGCAGCACCATCGAACTCGAACTGCCCGAGACGGAGGGCGGCCCGCAGGCCGATCCTGGTGTCGAGCTCAACGTCGTCCATGAAGATGAACACGTTGTCGTCATCGACAAGAGCCCAGATCTTGTCATTCACCCCGGCGCAGGCGTCACCACCGGCACCCTCGTCAATGGGTTGCTGGCCCGGTATCCCGATGTCGAAGGGATCGGCGACGATCCGACTCGGCCGGGCATTGTGCATCGTCTCGACAAAGGCACCTCTGGCCTCTTGATGGTGGCCCGCACCGTGACCGCCTACGAGTCGCTCACTGGCCAACTCGCCGACCGAACCGTCATGCGTCGCTACGTGGCGCTCGTCGACGGTGAGGTCACCTCAACCGAGGGTCTCATCGATGGTCCGCTCGGTCGTTCACCCCGTGACGCCACCCGCCAGGCGGTCGTGATTGGAGGCCGCGAGGCCCGAACCCGCTACGAAGTACTCGAGCGCCTCGGCGAGTTCACGCTGCTTCATTGCCGGCTCGAAACAGGGCGCACCCATCAGATCCGCGCTCATCTGGAGGCCATCGGCCATGCGGTGGCTGGCGACAGCCGCTACGGCTCACTGAGCGGCGACGCTCTTGGTCTCAAGCGGCCGTTTCTCCATGCCGAGACGCTTGGCTTTGTGCACCCGGCAACCGACGAGCTGCTGGTGTTCGCAAGCGACTTGGCAGACGATCTTGTTCAGGCGCTCGATCGCGTGCGCACGGCGTTGGCCAGCGGTGTAGCGGACGAATCCGGCGACGACTAGGTCTCGTCGAGTAGCGGCCGACGCACCACCGCATCGAGCGGTCGTCGTGGCCTAGCAGCCGAGCGGCCTGGCTCATCGGGTAAGGGTTCGCCAATGGCAATGGCGGCAACAATGCGATCGTCGTCCGCGATGCCAAACCGATCTTTTACAGCCGGCTCGTGATCGAAGACGCCAAAGAGGCAAGCGCCGAGATCTTCATCGACACAGCTGAGCAAGATGTTCTGAACTACGGCTCCCGCGTCAACCCACCAGTACGGCACCGGCCAGCCATCGAGGTGTTCGCCAAGGCCGGCCCGCCCCTTGTCCGATTCTGCATAGCGCTCGACGTATGCGTCCGGACGGGTGATCACAAGCACGATGGCCGGGGCCGCGAGGAGCTCTGTCCACCGAAACGATGCTCGTTTCGGCTCGGGCAGCGTGACGTCCCAATACGCCGACACGGCTTCTGCGGTGTCGAGCACCACAAACGACGCCGCACTGGTGTTGCCCGCCGAGGGGGCTCGGCGAGAACGATCGAGCAGCCCGTCGAGTCGAGCCGGGGCGATGGGGGTTGATGCGAACGCTCGAACCATTCGGCGCTTGGCCATTGCTCGGCGAAGTTCCATGTGAGTGACTCGCTAGTCGGCGTCGACCGAAGCCGGCCACTCGCCTTCGCCGCGGGCCATCACCACGATCTGGTCGAGTGTGAATGCACCAAGCATGCGGCGCATTTCATCACCCACGTTTTGCCAGATGGCCAACAAGACGCACTGGCCTTCGTGGTCACACGAACCGTTGGTGTGTGGCTCGCCGAAGTCGCCAAGAACGATGGGACCATCGACGGCTCGAATGATCTCGGCCAGGGTGATCTCTGAAGGATCTCTGGCGAGGATGTAGCCACCGCCGACGCCGCGCTTCGACCGCACGAGGCCGGCACCCTTTAGCGCCAACAGGATCTGCTCGAGGTACGGCTGGGGGAGTCCGGTTCGCTCCGCAATGTCGCGCACCGGTGTTGGACGACCTCGTCGTTGCTCTGGCGATTCACCCGCAAGGTCAGCGTGCAGCGCAAGCGAAAGCAGGGCA
>CALLGK010000041.1 GCA_938009905.1 uncultured Acidimicrobiales bacterium
GAAGCGCCTCATCTCAAACTCGACGAAGTCGGCTGGATTGCCCTGAAGTTCGCCGCCAACGACCTCAAAGTCGGCCGAGCCATGGATGTAGTACTGGTTTCCGTCCGCATCAGTCACTCGACCGCGAGCTTGATTGAACACCTGCACGTCGCCGTTGGCCTCGAACTGATCCCGCACCTTGAGCTTGGCCGTTCCCTCTGCAAACGGTTGAGGGGTCGGCTCGCCAGCGAAGTAGGCATCGCACACCGAGTTGACGAACGGCGGTGCTCCCAGCGGGCCGCTCTCGTAGATGTAGAGCGGCTGACCAAAGCTATGGACCCTGAACTCGCCGGAGCCGTCCGCATTCTCAATCAGCAGTCCCTTTGCCGTGCCAGGCGAGCCCTGGAACGCGTCGTCTGGCGAGTCGTCACAGAACTCCTCAGCTGTTCCGCCAACCATCATCACGTAGTTGCCGTCCGCCTCGAACGTTCCGTAGAAAAAGCCGATTGCCGCGTCGACTCGAGTCACCCGTCTACTACCAGCATCAGCCGGCCCAGCGAAGGCGACCGCGAGCATGGCGAGCACCGTCACGATGCCGATCGCTCCCCTCTTCCTTATCTGACCACCTGTTCCCGTGTTGTTTGCCATCTTGTTCCTCCGCGGGCCGTTCAACGTGGCGATTGTTCGCCCCCTGTGCTTGTGAGGCGCCGGCCCTTGTGGCCTCACACCAACTCATCGAACAAAGGACCCGAATTCCCTCACGAATTCTCAACCAAGTTCGATGAACTCGAGTGAATCGACGATGGGCTGGGTCTGTTCGAGAACGATCGGGAAGTTCGTGTCTGGGTCCCAAAAAGCTTCAGCCGTAATCATGAGTAGACCGCGTTCGGGGTGCTCGACGGCCCACAGCCGGGCTCGAGGGGGTGCAGCCCAGGCTCCCGCTTCTTCACGCGGTCGAATGATCGGACCTGTTCCGTTCGCCCCGACGTCAAAGACCCGCGCATCGAGTCCGCCGATCGTTGTTGGCTCAAGTTCGTCGACAACGACACCGTTGGCTTCAAGATGAGCGACGAGCTCATCAGTTGTGCCCAGAAGGTCACTGTCCATCGTGCGCGGATTTGTGATGAATTCGGCCTCAACCCCAGCCTCCGTTAGATGCCCGATCCGACCGAACAAGTCGTCGACGATGAACAGCTCACCCGGAAGCTCAACTGCGATGCCACCAAGAAAGGGAGCCGTTGCACGCCCTGCTGGTGCCAGCGTCACGACATTTGGCCCAACGTCGCCGAACGCGAGGGTTGAGAGAAGATCCTCGGCCGAATCGAACCAAGCAGCGTCTTTGTCACCTGCGGCTGCTGCAAGAATGAAGATCGGTGCCTCGGACTCACCATCGAGCATCCAGATTCGGTAACGAACGTCCCCGACGAGGTCCTGGCCGTTCATAAAGTGGTTTCGGCCAATGAAGCACTCGACATCGACAGGACATTCGAGACTGCCAAATTCCACGTCGACGCGGACGGCGTCCAGACCCCCAACCTGGGTTGTCTCAAGCGGCGAGAGCACGAACCCGGGATCCAACGTGTCGACCCAGCCTGCGAGGTCTGTCGCCGGCCACGCAGGACCAGGCTGTTCGAGAGGCGATGCAGGATCGCTCGGATCCGTCAGATGTGAAAGCCGCATGATCACCACATCTCGATCGGTCGGCCCGCGACTCGTTCGGTCTGCGACGACGAACTGACCGTAGGAATTCGGAGCGATGAATAACTCCTCTCTTGCCGTGAACGTGAACGACGTGCCGATGGTCTCAACGAGATAACTGCCTGGCTCGATGTGCGAGAACTGCAACGTGAGCAGATCCGCATCCTCGTCAAAAACTGCCGACGCTGCGTCTGTGAGTTCGTCAGTTACCTCTGTCGTTTCTGACGCCTGCGCATCGACGTCCTCGCCTGCTTCTGCAGCACCGAGACCCTCGTCGGTGGTCGCACTGCACGCCACCGCCAAGACGGTGGCGATTGTTAAGGCTGACAACGCCAATCGGTTTGGGAACATCGTGACTCCTCCTGCCCCACCTGGTTCGCAGGGCTTGCATTGTTTCTAGATACGGCTGGTTGAAGGATCGGGGTACCCGTCATTCGAGATCGATGAACGCGAGTGACTCCAGCACCCCCTCCGTCTGCGTGACGGCGAGCGGTAGGACGATGTCTGCGTTCTCAAAGGCTTCAGCGGTGATGACGAGCAGGCCACGATCTGGGTGTTCGACAACCCAGAGCTGCGCCCTACGAGGCGCTCTCCACGTAGATGTGCCGTCTACTCCGACGGCGAGGGCCTCTCGTCGCCCAGGATCTTCGAACACGAGGATGGTGGCGGGGAGTCCAGCGACGGTTGTCGAGCCTTGCACTTCGACGGCAATGTTGCGAGATCGGAGAGCTGCGGCGAGATCGGCCGCTGTCTCGAGCGGACGTCCGTTGAGGTCTTGCGGATTGGTCAATAGATCAGTCGAGCCAGGCCAGTTGTCCATGGCGATCCGGCCGAACTCATCTGCGCTTCCTGATGCCCGAACGGCGTAGGCATCGTCTGGTAGTTCGACTTCCACGCCGCCGAGGAACGGAAGCGCAACAGGTCCTGGAGCAGAGGCGAGAATCGGGTTCGGCTCGACGGTGCCAAAGGCCAGCGTGTCGAGAAGGTCTTCAGCATCCTCGAACCATTCGATATCTGCCTCTGAGGCGACGCCCACCTTCACAAGCAGAGGCGGCTCATTGCCCTGGTCGACAATCCAGATCCGATAGCGAGATCCTTCCTTGAGCATTTGTAGATGGAGGCATTCACACGTTTGCTCCGGAACGCTGTTGGCGGTGAGGTTCGCCCCGAGGAGAACGCAGAAATCGCCGAACGACGAGCAGGCGTCCTCCGCCACATGAACCTCGATCAAAACGGCCGACCGCCCGCCGAGAGTTGACTCTTCAGCCTTCGTCACCACGAAGGGATCGGAAAGGCTGTTGGCCCAGGCGAGCGCGTCGTTCGCGGGCCATCCAGTCGCCGGATCAAACGTATCGACGACCGGATTCTCAGGATCGGCAAGCACGGTCAGGCGGCCAAAGCTGATGTCGCGATCGTCGGGCCCAACGCTGCCCGGTTGAACCATGACGAAGCGCCCATTCATGTTCAACACCACGTCGGGAGTCAGATCTGAATCGGTCGAGAACGACAATGGTGTGCCAACGGTGTCGAATCGATAGGAGCCAGGTTCGAGGGTCACCGACTCATCGATCACTCGTTCGGAATCGGGGTTGAAGGTCGCTGGCGGCCGTTGGATGCTTGTCGGCACGGGCTCTAGCTCGTTGGGTTCAGTCGTTTCCGTTGGCTCGATGATCTCGGTGCCCCGGTTGTTCTGCGAAATCAGTACCGCTGAGATCCCGATGAGCAACAACGCAGCAGCTGCGGCAAGAACGAGACGGGTGGTGCCCCACATTCTGTTCTCTGGGTCCAGCGCATCCGACGGCCCGCCATTGAGATCAATGAGCACCGCACCGTTTGTGCCGCTGGGTTGCTCCCCTGCTTCGTCGAGAACCCGCTGGCGAAGCTCCGCAACAAACTCTGGCCTTGGCCCGTCGCCGTGCGATACCTCGATGAGGCGTTCAAGATCGGTCATGACGCCCCCTCTCGCTTGTCGACTGCGGCCGATTCCTCAAGTGCAGCCCGCAGATCTCGTCTGGCTCGGGTGATGAGCCCCTCCACCGACTTCACCGTTCGGTCGAGCTGCTCGGCGAGCGCAGGCACGGTGTAGCCGTCGAGGTAGTGCAGCGTCAGCACAAGCCGGTAGTCCGGTCGTAGCTGCTCGAGCGCAGCCTCGACTCGCAGCCGTTCGACGAGATCAACGTCAATCTCATCCGCTGTATCAGCACCAACGAGACGAATCTTCTCCGTGTATCGAACTTCTCGCCGCAGCACGTCGATCAATTTGTTCTTCGCAACCGTGATCAACCAACCGATCGTGATCGTCGAGGGATCGTCGGTGTTGCGAACGGCAGCCATGAAGGTCTCTTGCGTGATGTCTTCGCTGAGCGAATGGTCTCGACAACGGCGATGAACAAAGCGATACACGTCATCAACGTGCTCGTCGTACACGGTCGCAAAGGACACGCCTGTCGGTTCAGACCGCGCAACGAGATGGTTCTCGCGTTGCCTCATCACCCTCTTCAACGAGCGATGCACCGAAACCCCCTCACCATGTGAGCGACGTTTCAGATAATCACATGCGGCTGACGCAATGCTGACGCCAGCGTGGGAACGCCGAGACGCTGCTAGCTGGTGATGCGCTCGAGTGTTGCGGCAAACGATGCGACCGTTGCGTCGACATCCTTGAGCTTGTCGAGGCCGAACAGGCCGATGCGGAAGGTCGAGAAGTCGTCGCGCTCGCCGACTGACAACGGCACGCCGCCGGCGATCTGCACCCCGGCTTCCGCGAACTTCTTGCCGCTCTTCAACTCGGGATCGCTTGTGAAGCTCACCACGACACCAGGAGCTTCAAAGCCTTGCCCGGCGACGCTGACAAACCCCGCGTCACTCAGGAGCTCACGCACCCGTGCACCCAGTTCGACCTGGGCGTCCATGGCCTTGTCGAATCCCCAGGCCTTGGTCTCCATCAGCGTGTCTCGGAACGCACGGAGGGAATCGGTGGGCATCGTGGCGTGGTAGGCGTGACCGCCGTTCTCGTAGGCGGCCATGATCTGGTGCCACTTCTTCAGGTCGCAGGCAAAGCTGGTGCTGGTGGTGTCTTCCATCGCCTCGACGGCTCGGCTGCTCATCATGACCAGCCCGCTCGACGGCGTAGAGCTCCAGCCCTTCTGCGGCGCAGAACACAGCACGTCAACACCGGTTGCGGCCATGTCGACCCAGCGGGTTCCCGAGGCAATGCAATCGAGCACAAACAGCCCACCAACGCCGTGCACAGCGTCGGCGACGGCTGCGATGTAATCATCTGGCAGCATCATGCCGGCCGACGTTTCCACGTGCGGCGCAAACACGACCTTCGGTGCGTTGGCCTTGATGGCGTCAACAACCTCGTCGACGGGAGGCGGCACAAAGGGTGACTGCGTTGCGTCTTCGAGCTGACGTGCCATCAATACGTTTGACGACGACGGAATGCCGCCCGCCTCGAAGATTTGCGTCCAGCGATAGCTGAACCAGCCATTGCGGATCACAAGCGTGTCGTTGCCGGTCGCAAACTGACGAGCGACCGCCTCCATACCGAACGTGCCGCTGCCGGGAATGACGGCAACCGCGTCGGCGGAGTACACCTCTTTGAGTGTGGAAGAGATGTCGTTCATCACCGTCTGAAAGCTGCCACTCATGTGGTTCAGCGCTCGGTCGGTGTAGACGACGGAGAACTCCAAGAGTCCGTCTGGATCAATATCGGGCAAGAGTCCGGCCATGTGCCGAACCTAGCAAGAGCTTGCTCGTTGCTTACAGACCGAGCTGTTCGATGATCTCGGCGACGCAGTCAGCAATGGGCTTGCTGGTGTCGACCCGGATCTCCGGGTTCTCCGGCGCCTCATACGGAGCGGAGATACCACTGAACTCTGGAATCTCACCGGCACGAGCCTTCTTGTAGAGACCCTTCACATCGCGGGCCTCTGCCACCTCGAGTGGCGTATCGACGAAGACCTCGAAGAACGAGCCTTCGGGATGCAGCTCACGCACACGAGCGCGATCGGCGATGTACGGCGAGATGAACGCCGTGAGCGTGACCATTCCAGAATCCTGGAACAGTCGGCACACCTCGCCGATGCGGCGAATGTTCTCGGTGCGATCCTCAGGTGAGAACCCGAGGTCGGAGTTGAGTCCGAAGCGAACGTTGTCGCCGTCGAGCACGTAGGCGGCAACGCCCTTGGCCACGAGGGCTTCTTCGACCGCAAAGGCCAGTGTGGACTTGCCGGAACCGGAGAGGCCCGTAAACCACACCGTCATTGACTCGTGTCCGAGGTTGGCTGTCCGGTCTTCACCGGACACCCGACCATCGGCACGAACAATGTTCTTCGAGACTGGCTCGTTTGCCATGATGTACAGCGCCTAGCCGAGGATGGTGCCGCGGAGGAAGCCGCGATCACCCAGCACTCGGAGAATGGCGCTCACGCACTCATCGACCGTTTGCACAGAGGTGTCGAGCACGAGATCTGCGTCGGACGGGCGCTCGTAGGTAGCTGAGACGCCGGGGAACATTGGAATGTCGCCCTTGTCTGCAGCTGCATACAGCCCGTCTGGGTCACGATCTCGACACACCTCGATTGGCGTGTCGATAAACACCTCGATGTAGCGGTCTTGACCGATGAGGTCTTTGGCCCGCTCACGAACGGCAGCCGTCGGGGCCACCAGGGCGGCAATGCTCATGAGGCCCTGGTTGTTGGCCAGACGAGCCACCTCGGTGACACGACGCAGGTTCTCAGAACGCTCTTGGCTTGAGAAGCCAAGGTCGCGGCTGATGCCCATGCGGATGTTTTCGCCGTCAAGACGAAGTGAGACCTTGCCTCGGTCGAAGAGCTCACGCTCAAGCGCGGTAGCGATGGTGGACTTGCCAGCGGCGGTGAGGCCGGTAAGCAATACGGTGCACGGTTGCTGTCCGAAACGGACAGCACGCTCGGTGGCGTCGATACCAGATACCTGACGAGTCAGGGTCTCTTGAGGCTGACGATCCCACGCTGAGGCGGCGCCAACGATCATGCCAGCGGCAACAGTGGCGTTGGTCAGGCGGTCGACCATGATGAACGAACCGGTCTGACGGTTGTTGCTGTAGCTGTCGAACAGCAGCTCGCGGTCAGAACTGATCGCACACATGGCGATGTCGTTCAGCTCAAGCTTCGACGCATCCTCTTCTTCGAGCGTGTTGATGTCGACCCGGTGGCGGATGGTGCTGACCGTTGCGTTGCCGATGCCGTTGGCTGACTGAATCAGGTACTGACGGCCTGGCTCCATCGATGCCTCAGACATCCACACCAGCATGGCGTCGATGTCGTGGGCCCGAGCGGGGCGGCTGTCGGCCTTGACGAGCATGTCGCCACGGCTCACATCAATCTCGTCTTCGAGGGTGATCGTGACGGCGCGGCCAGGGCCAGCCACCTCGAGATCCTCATCGAACGTGACGATGCGGGCGACCTTGGACTTCACGCCAGAAGGCAATGACATGACTTCCTCGCCGGGGCGAATGGTGCCGGCTGAAATGGTGCCGGCGAAGCCACGGAAGTCGAGGTTCGGTCGGCTCACCATTTGGACGGGCATCCGGAAGTTCTCGAGATCGACGCCGACTTCGACGTCAACCGTCTCGAGATGCTCCATGAGCGTTGGACCGTCGAACCAATCCAGGTTCGGTCCCTTGTCGACGACATTGTCACCGAGCAGAGCCGACATCGGAAGGAAGTACGGGTTACCGATGTCGAGCGTCTTGGAGAACTCGCTGTATTCCTCGCAGATCTCGTTGAAGCGGCTCTCGCCGTACTCAACAAGGTCCATCTTGTTGACGGCAACCACGACGTTGCGGATGCCAAGCAAGCTGGCAATGAAGCTGTGACGCTTGGTCTGGGTGATCACGCCGTGCCGGGCATCGACCATAAGAATGGCGAGCTGGCAGGTTGAGGCACCGGTGACCATGTTGCGCGTGTACTGCTCATGACCGGGGGTGTCGGCGATGATGAACTTGCGCTGTGAGGTGGAGAAATAGCGGTAGGCCACGTCGATCGTGATGCCCTGTTCGCGTTCGGCCTTGAGACCGTCCATGAGCAGCGCAAGGTCGACCTCTTCGCCCGCAGAGCCCTGCGTCGTCGAGTCGGCTTCAAGCGTGGCAAGCGTGTCCTCGTAGATCATCTTCGAATCGTGGAGGAGTCGTCCGATGAGGGTCGACTTGCCGTCGTCGACGCTGCCGCAGGTGAGGAAGCGAAGGAGGTCCTTGCGCTCGTGCTCTGCGAGATAGGCGTCGATGTCTGTTGCGATGAGTTCTGATTGATGGCTCATTAGAAATACCCCTCGCGCTTCTTCTCTTCCATGGACCCTGACTGGTCGTAGTCGATCACCCGGCCCTCTCGTTCTGAGCGGGTGGCCAACAGCATCTCTTGGATGATCTGCGGCAGGGTGTCGGCCGTTGACTCAACAGCTCCCGACAACGGGTAGCAGCCGAGCGTACGGAATCGAACCGAGCGCATCTCGGGCTCTTCGCCTTCTTCGAACTGGAAGCGATCGT
Source organism: uncultured Acidimicrobiales bacterium (assembly GCA_938009905.1). Classification (GTDB taxonomy): domain Bacteria; phylum Actinomycetota; class Acidimicrobiia; order Acidimicrobiales; family SZUA-35; genus CALEWY01. The sequence continues at coordinate 8,207 of CALLGK010000041.1, forward strand.
CGTCGACCATGATGATCACGCCGTCACGCTCAACGACCGGCCGGACCGCTGAGTAGTACAGGGGAACGATCGGGATCTCTTCGAGGTGGATGTACTGCCACACGTCGAGTTCGGTCCAGTTCGAGATCGGGAACACCCGAATGCTCTCGCCCTTGTTGACTCGCCCGTTGTAGAGGCTCCACAGCTCGGGACGCTGATTCTTTGGATCCCAGCGATGGTTCTTGTCGCGGAAGCTGAAGACGCGCTCTTTGGCTCGGGACTTTTCTTCGTCTCGGCGAGCACCGCCGAATGCAGCGTCATAGCCACCAGCACTCAAGGCCTGCTTGAGCGCCTGCGTCTTCATGACGTCTGTGTAGTTCTTGGAACCGTGATCGAACGGGTTGATCCCCTGGTCGACACCCTCCTGGTTGGTCCAGCTGATGAGTTCGATACCGAGCTCTTCAGCAGTGCGATCGCGGAACTCGATCATCTCGCGGAACTTCCATGTCGTGTTGACGTGGAGCAGAGGGAACGGGATCTTCCCGGGGAAGAACGCCTTCCGTGCGAGGTGGAGCAAGACCGATGAGTCTTTGCCGATCGAGTACAGCATCACGGGCCGCTCGAACTGTGACACAACCTCACGAATGATCTGGATGGCTTCCGCCTCCAGCTGCTTGAGGTGAGTCAGCCGCAATTCCGGCGGCAGTGTGGCTGTTGCCATAACGTGCTCTCTTCTTGTGAGAAACGGGGGGTGGGGTAGAAAACGCTCAGTTCCCATCGGCTGAACTTGGCCAAACAGTAGGGGCTGGAGCATCGCAAAACGGGGCAGCCCGTGGAGTACTACTCTCCGGGTTTTCGCCTCACTCTGCGGCTTCCGGCCCGCGCCGAGCAATCACATACTGTATGCCCCGATAAGCCGCCGGATCAGTGGGCCAAACGGACCAATGTGCTGGTTAGTGAAGGCTCGGTTGGAGACGGTTGTCACTAATCTTGTTTGGACCGTGGTAGCGATCGTCGTTGCTGAACGATGAAAGCTTTCGGGTCGCACTGATCGGACCCACGTGACACGTCATCTGCGCCTGGGTGCAGTTCGTCGTCCACTCGGCCATGATCTCTTCGTTCCACGCACCGAGCCAGTCAGCGTGCAGCGTGCTGCCGTTCGCCTGGTGGTTGCCGTGCGTACGGTCGCTCGACAGATACCAATTCGACGTGTTGCCGTCGTGTTCGAAGTACACGTTGTAGGTCACGGTGGGAATCACTCGAGGGTGACTCGCCGGGCACGTGTCCTGCTTCATGTATGCCAAGTGGCTCTTGTGGTCGGCCGAATCAAGGCGTCCGTCCCAGCACTCGGGAAAGCCGATTGATGCCTTCACGAGGTCGCCGTTGTTGCAGTTGGGGATGGTGTTGCCAGTGCCGTACTCGAGGTTCACGTCACGATTGCGGGCGCAGGACCATTTCACCTTCGGCGTCACTGCAGCGCTGTTCGTGACCATTGCGAGCCCCGTGGGCATCTCTTCGACAAGGTCGGGACGATTCGTCTTGTAGTAGGCGACGAAGTCGAACGGAATTCGAACATCATCGTTGGCGTCAAACAGGGCAGGCATCCAGTAGGCCGAACGGTTGAGTTCGCCACCCTGGCAGCTTCCGCCACCGCTGTTCAGCAGGCTTTGGCCGGTGCTGTATGCGTCTGCCTCTGTATTGCCGAAGAACATGTGCAGATGCGCAGCTCCCGGCTGATTCGGAAAGATGATCGGATCGTCGTAGGCAAAGTGGGAGTACTGGCAGCGAGTCCGGAACTGGCCCTGTCGATTGTGCGGAGCGATCTTGCCGGTGAATGCCGAGGTGAGGGCACTGATGTCGAGTTGATCAGAACGCACGTTGGTGAAGTTGGACGTCACGAGCGGGTTGTCGAGATCGTCGAGGTTGTTCGATGCGGTCGAGTCGCCACCGGGGTTGTGATCAGGCATCGACGCGTGCGGCATTGCCATCGTCGTCGGAGGTGCCGTTGTTGGCGCAGCGGTGGTCGGAGCAGCCGTCGTGGGTGCCGCCGTTGTTGGTGCTGCGGTGGTTGGTGCTGCGGTGGTCGGCGCTGCCGTCGTCGGTGCGACAGTCGTTGACGCAGCCGTCGTTGGGGGTGCCGTCGTGGTTGTCTTTGGCGCCGTGGTCGGAGGCAGAACCTTCGAAGGAGGCTCCGTTGTTGGTGCTGCGGTCGTTGGTGCTGCGGTCGTTGGTGCCGCGGTGGTCGGTGCTGCGGTCGTTGGTGCTGCGGTCGTTGGCGCTGCCGTGGTTGGCGCTGCCGTGGTTGGAGCCTGGGTAACCGGGGCCTCGGTCGTTGAAGCGTCAGGCGTTGATGCCTCCGTGGTAGAAGCTGCGGTGGTCGGGGCCGCGGTGGTCGTTGGGGCTTCGGTGGTCGTTGGGGCTTCGGTGGTCGTTGGGGCTTCGGTCGTTGAACCGCCCTGTTGTGCGTCGTTCTGGCTGATGCTCGGTGGGGTCGTCGCCCGAGGCGCTACGGGGCCCGTCACGCTCTCTGGCGCTTGGCGTGGCTCTGAACGCTGAATGATCGATGGCAGGGTCGGCGCAGGCTTCTTGCTCTGCGTTGCTCCCTGTTGGCCGCTTGCGTCGTCCGTCGAGCCGCCGACCGCACCATTGTTGGCCGCACCATTGCCGACCGCACCATTGCCGACAGCACCATTGCCGACGCCGTTTGCCGCATCGCTGTGGGTCCGCTCGCTGTTGGAACGTTGTGCGGCGCCCGTCTCCCAAGAGTCGGCAATCCGACTTCCAGGACGGGCCCGCTCGGAGGTGTCGGCCTCGCCAGCAGCGGTGTCATCGCCGTCGTTTGAGCCGGAATCTGGCCGATTGTCTGAACCGGGCATTACCAGCTCAGGCTCGGTGTCGCCTGAAACGCTTGATTCTGAACTTCCGCCGGTAAACGCCCAGATCAATCCTGCCAGAAGGAGGCAGAACGTCCCGATCGCCATGGGCCGTGCAACTCTTGAATTCGCCATGCAATGATTGACGACGAGTCAGAAACAGCCCTTGAGTAGGCCTTACGGTCCACATAAATGGGTCTCAAGCTCTTTCCTAATGATTCGCTCGGTACCTTAAAAACGTGCAACAAGAGCCTGCTCGCCCCTCACGGGCTGAGGTCGAAACCGAACTGGCGAGCCACATCCAGGCCCTTGCCGGACCCGACGCCGCCCCACGCCCTGAGCAGCTGGCGGCAGTCACTGCGGCCGTTGCTGATCGACAACGAACATTGCTTGTTGCTCGGACAGGCTTCGGAAAGTCAGCCGTCTATTTCTCAGCAACACGCATGCTGCGAGACCGAGGATGGGGGCCAACCGTCGTTGTTTCCCCACTTCTCGCCCTCATGCGCGACCAGGTGGCGGCCGCCAACAAGCTCGGACTCGCGGCGGTCACGATCAACTCGTCAAACGTCGACCAATGGAGCGAGATCGAGAGCCAGCTCGTCGCCGACGAGATTGATCTGCTGCTGATTGCGCCGGAACGGCTCGCCAACCCCGGCTTCCGTCGGCGCGTGTTCGACACCCTGCAGCAACGGGCCTTTGCGTTGGTTTGCGACGAGGCGCACTGCATTTCTGACTGGGGCCATGACTTTCGGCCCGACTATCGACGCCTACGCCAGCTTCTTGCCGATCTGCCTCCTTGGACCCCAGTGCTGGCCACGACCGCGACGGCAAACCAGCGAGTCACCGACGACGTTGCCGCCCAGCTGGGTGACGACACCCTGGTGCTGCGCACCTCGCTCGACCGTGAATCACTGCGGCTGTCCGTGGTCGATCTGCCTGACGACGGCCATCGACTCGCGTGGCTGGCCGAGACCATCGACCAGCTTCCGGGTTCTGGCATCGTGTACTGCCTCACGGTCGAACAGGCCGAGACAACCGCGGCCTGGCTTCGCTCGCAAGGACATGCCGTCGAGGCCTACGCCGGGTCAGTTGAGCCGGAGCGGCGGCTCCAGCTTGAGGACGACTTGAAGGCCAACCAGCTAAAGGCTCTGGTAGCTACCTCTGCTCTTGGCATGGGCTTCGACAAGGGCGACTTGGCCTTCTGTGTTCACCTTGGGCTGCCGCCCAGTCCGGTGGCCTACTACCAGCAGATTGGCCGTGCTGGCCGCAACCTCGACAGCGCCGAAGTGATCGCACTCCCCCGTCCTGCCGAAGATGCGGCCGTGTGGCGCTGGTTCGAATCGGTGTCTCTTCCATCGGAAGAGATCTGCCGCGCCGCTCTTGACCAGCTCAACCCGTTTGAGCCGACGTCAATCGCCAACCTCGAGCGCTGGGTCAACCTTGGCCGAAACCGACTCTCGACGCTGCTCAACATTCTCGAAGTCGACGGAGCGGTTGAACGGGTCGGCGGTGGGTGGCTGAGGGTCGAACAAGACCAACCCTGGAGCTACAACCACGAACTGGCCGAGTCGCTACGCAACCTCCGCCGTGCCGAATCGACGCAAATGCTCGATTGGGCCTCGCTCAGCACATGTCGTCTGCGGTATCTCAGGGAGTCGTTGGACGACAAAGAAGCGGTCGACTGCGGGCGCTGCGATCGATGCACTGATCACTCGTGGGCGGCCCAACCCGATCCCGAACTCGTCGCGGCCGCGACAAACGTACTTCGCGGTGGCGACGTGGTCATCGAGCCTCGTCGACAGTGGCCCACCGGCCTCGAGGAGCCAAAGGGTCGGTTGAAGAAGGAGCAACAGAACCGGCCTGGCCGAGCCCTTGCCAGACTGGGCGACGGTGGCTGGAACCCCATCGTCGAGGCGCTGATCAGGCAAGACCCTTCCGAGCCGATCGATCTTGGCGACAACGTGCTCAATGCCTGTGCGGCGGTGCTGAAGCGTTGGGACTGGGAACAGCGACCAGCGTGGATCTGCCCCATGCCATCGCGCCGTCGCCAGCCGCTGATCGACGCCGTTGCCGACGGGCTTGGTTCGCTCGGCAAGCTGCCCGTGCATCGGGCGCTTGTGATGACCACAGATGACGAGATCTACCAATCAGAGCAATCGAACTCTGCCCATCAGGTGCAGCACGTGTGGGCCCGGGTTGCCGTTGACCCAGCAGCACTTCCAGACGCCGGCTTGTTAGGCGGCCCTGTGCTGTTGATCGACGACGAGGTAGATAGCCGCTGGACGTTGACCGTCGCCGGACATCGCCTCTACGAGGCTGGGGTGTCGGCTGTTCTGCCGTTTGCCCTGAGATCGCGGTAGCTCGGCGGGCTAGACGAACGGCAGTTGGGTGATGGTGGCCGTGCGGGGGCCGCTTGGAGACTCGACGGTGACGGGGTCTCCTGCTTCTACAACCGCTCGCTGAATCTGCGCCATGCCGATGGTCTTGCCCATCACGGGCGAATCGACGATCGCGCTCATGGTGCCAACCTCTTGGCCCGCGGATGATCTCACGGGTGTGCGATGTTCAAGAGGCCAGGCATCGGCACCGGTCGCATCGCCATCGAGAATGAGTCCAACGAAGAGGCGCTCTGGTCCGTCGGCTACCACGCGCTGCAGTGCCGCTTTACCGATGTAGTCGGCGTCTGTGTCGACATCGACGAAGCCGCCCATGCCGCACTCCAACGGATTCGAGTCTGGGGTGTTGTCGCCTCCGAAGGAAAGCAGCCCGCCCTCAACTCGCTCGATGTGGTTCGGGGCAGCTGGACCGATGTCGTACTTCTCACCGGCCGCCCACACGAGATCCCACAGATCGTCGCCGCGGGCGCTGTCCTGCAAGAACAGTTCGAAGCCGCCCTGCTTGCTCCAACCCGACCGGCATACGACGACCGGGATGTCTTTGAGCTCAGCTGGCTTGAACCAGAAGTACCGGAGCTCGCGAATCCAGTCGCCAAACAAGTCGGCAACGAGGTCTTCGGCTTTGGGGCCCTGAATGCCGAGGGGGCTTACGTCTGGTTCGCACACCTCAACGTCGAAGCCCTTCTCAGCCGCGACGGCCCTGGCCCACATCAACATGTCGCTGTCGGCAATCGAGAACCAGTATCGATCCTCGAGCTTGAGCAACACCGGATCGTTGAGCAGGCGGCCGTCGTGATCACACATGGCCACGTACTTGCCCTGACCAACCTTCATCTTCGATAGATCGCGAGCCGTGAGGAACTGCACGCAGGCGTCAGCGTCCGGGCCTGAAACCTCGACCTGTCGCTCGCACGACACGTCCCAGATGGTGACGCCGGTGGTCAGCTTGCGATATTCACCTTCGAGGTCGCCGTAGGTCAGCGGCAGAAGCATCTTGTTGTAGACGGTGAACGCTTCGACGCCGGCTCGCAACGTGGCGTTGTGGAACGGGGTTTTGCGGATTCGGGGGCTCAACCCGACATTGATGGTCACGAGCCGGAACTTACTCAGATGGTGGAGGAACGCCCAGCAGTCTCCCGCATCGCGGATTGCGCCCCAACTGTGCCGTAGAGCACGCCAGCGATCACGACGAGACCTCCAACGATTGTGGAGGCTGACGGCCGTTCGCTGAAGGCGATCCAGGCCCACGTTGTGGCCGCCACGGTCTCGATCGGCGTGAACAGTGCAACCTCGGCCGCTGGGGCGAAGCGGGGTGCGTTGGTGTGTGCGATTCGACCTGCTGGATTGAACACCAAACCCATGGCGCCAATGGCTGCGTAAGCCTTCCAGTCGAGGCTGAACGGCTGCGCAAACGGCCCGCTCAGCACCATCATGAACACCGCGCTCAGTCCGAGCGTGACAAAGCGGTCGAGCTCCGGATGGCGACGCCACCACACAATGTTTGCGCCGAAGGCCACGATGGCGAGCACGGCAAGAAGGTCGCCCGTCAAGTTGGCGCCGCCAAGAGATCCAGACACGACGGTGAGAATGCCAACAACGGTGATGCCGATAGCGATCCACACCCGCCGCTCGGTGTGTTCACGCAGGATCGCCCACGCCAGCCCGGCCGCAAGGATGGGTGAGGCGGCAACGATCACCACCACGTTGGCCACGTCGGTCTTGGTCACGGCGAGCACGAACGCCACCTGACTGACGGCCGCAAGTGACGCGATGCCAACCATTGCCTTTGGCGCAACCTTCGTTGCATCGCGCACCGACCCGTCGCCGACAAGGGCGTGCAGTCCGAATTGCACGGGCACGGCACACAGAGCGACGAGGAAGGCAATGCTCCAGCCATCGACGTCGGCCAGCCGCACAAAGAAGCTGTCGGTCGACACCAGCAGCATCCCTAGAGCTGCAAGCCCCCAGCCCCGGCGCCGATCATCAACCACGAGGCGACGGTACCCGAGGGTGGCTGATCCAGCTCTACGATCCGTTGGGTGACTATCGATTCAACGACTCGGGCCCTGGTGACCGGAGCATCAAGCGGTATCGGTGCTGCGGTGGTGCGTTCACTTCGAGGCCGTGACGTCGAGGTGCATGCCGCAGCGAGGCGAGCCGATCGGCTTGAGGCGCTCGCCGCTGAGACGGGATGTATCCCGCACGTGCTCGACGTCACCGATCAGCCAGCGGTCGCGGCGCTCGGTGCCCAGATCGAGCCAAACGTGCTTGTCAACAATGCCGGGCTCGGTCGAGCCATGGGCTCACTGGCAACGGCAACGCCGGAAGACATCGAGCGCACGGTGTCAACGAACGTGACGGCAGCGATTCACGTCGTGCGGTCGGTGCTGCCGGCGATGATCGAGAACGGCAAGGGCCACATCATCAACCTCAGCTCGGCCACGGGCCTCTACGCCGCGCCCGCTGCTCTGTACGGGTCGACCAAGGGGGCAATGCACATTCTGTCGCTCAACCTCCGCCAAGAACTGCAGGGCACTGGCGTGAAGGTCACCGAGATTTGCCCCGGTCGGGTTGGCACCGAGTTCTATGACGTGGCGGTAGACGACGACGCAGCGCGAGCCGACGCGAAAGCCAGCGGGGTCGAGGACCTCACGCCGGACGACGTGGCTGACGTCATCACCTACGCGCTGTCTGTGCCGTGGCGGGTCAACCTTGGCGTCATCGAGATGATGCCAACCGAACAGACCTACGGCGGGGCCACGTTTGTCCCACGACACACCTGAGTTCGTACTCCCCGCGACGGACGTGGCAACCTCGATAGATGGCCGCGACGTTTGACCAGGTGCTCCGATCGGCGATCGGCGAGATCGACTTCGACCCTGACGAGCTCAAGAAGAAGTACCTCTCCGAGCGTGACAAGCGGCTGCGCACGGAGGGCAACGAGCAATACATCGAGGTGAAGGGCGACTTCTCCGACTACGTCGATGACCCGTACTGCGAGGCCGACAATCGTGAGCCGGTGACCGATCACGTCGACATCGTGGTGATCGGCGGCGGCTTCGGCGGACTCCTCATGGGCGGCCGGCTGAAGGAGGCCGGCTTCACCGACGTCCGGGTCATCGAGAAGGGCGGCGACTTCGGCGGCACGTGGTACTGGAATCGCTATCCCGGCGCGATGTGCGACGTTGAGTCGTACTGCTACCTGCCCATGCTCGAAGAGCTCGACTACATCCC
>CALLGK010000042.1 GCA_938009905.1 uncultured Acidimicrobiales bacterium
GGTGTGGCCGTCGACGTGGGTTCTGTGGTTGTCGTCGTTGGCGGCTCGGTCGTCGTGGTGGTTTCCACGACGGTGGTGGTCAGCTGTGCCGTGCTGACGGGTGGGCTTGCTTCGCTCGTGCAGGCGACGCCGAACAGCGCAGCGAGCATCTGCACGAGACAGCGGTTCAATCTCACAGGTTCCCCAGATTCACATTGATGACTGTGGCACGACTTGTGCGATTGGCCCATGGGGCCCGGTCCCCATCATGCAGTCCGCAAGCCGAACTGGCACCGAAATGCGCAGGTGGTGAGCAGAAACGGTGCCAAATCGGGCTAGCCGAAGCGAGCAAGGGCAAACTGGCACCAAAATGCGCGGACGCCGGGCAGAAACGGTGCCAATTCCGGGGAAGGGGAAGAAGAGAAGGGCTTAGGTGTAGAAGGGGTTTTCGCCGGCGGAGTGATCGGTGGCGTCGATCACTTCGGTGATTTCGGGAAGTGCTTCTACGAGCATCTTCGAAATGCCATCGCGCAGCGTCATGGCGCTAGCTGCACAACCCTGGCAACCGCCGCCCATGGTGACGATGGCCTTCGAGCCGTCGACGCCAACCAACGCAGCGAACCCGCCGTGTGAGGCGAGCGCAGGGTTGATGGCCTGATCGAGCACGGCCTGAATCTTCTCGGGCAGTTCGCCAGACAGATCGAGGTCGAGACCGTCGAGTGGGTTTGGCGTGTTGGGATTGCGAATGACGAGCCCGCCGTTGCCAGAATTCGCTGGCACGTCAAGGGTCGCACCCGTCATCTTTTCGATGGAGTCCTTGGGAATGATCACGGTGAGTTCGTCGTGATCGCCACGGGTGTAGACGGCGTCGCCCTCTTCGGCTTCTGAGATAAGGCAGAGGTCGAGGGCATAGGTGAAGTCGGTCATGTTCGACCCGGTGATGGCAACCCGAAGCGCGGAAGCACCAGGGTCGTCTTCGGCTGCCCGCACATCGAGCACGGTGGCCAGCGCTTCTTCCGAAACGTCCATCACGGTCTCTACATCAGTGGTCACCCGATTGAGGATACCGACCATGACTGCGGCGGCCATATCGTGCCCGTGTGTCATCTGTCCGCCGTCTCGCCTCAGATCATGCGGACGACACGCCGTCAACGCTGCTCAACGGACTCGCAGCGGCGGGTGTGATTGCCCGCGTTGCCGCTGCTGGAGCGCTCATTTTCGGTCCGTGGACCAACGAAGCGTCCGAGCTCTCGGGCTGGGATATCGAGCGGTTTTGGGAGATTGCAGGCATCAACGGACGCCATTGGGTCGATGATCCCGTCGAGTATCCACCGGGCTCCGTGGCTCTCATCGAGCTACTTGTTGGTTCGTCGCTCGTCGCCGCTCATCGGCTGATCGTGGCGCTTTCACTGGTAGTCGACCTCGGCCTTGCCGCCGTGCTCGATCGCTGGGTCAACCGCAAAGCAGCCGCCGCCTACCTGGTACTTGGCCTGCCATTGGTACCCGGCGGCCTGCTCCGCTTCGATCTATGGGTTGCCCTGTTCGCCACGGCCGCGCTGCTCACACTCCCCTGGCGCAAACCCGGCCGGTTCGGACTGCTCGTTGCCGTCGGCGCCGCGATCAAGATCATTCCCGTTGTGCTGATTCCGCTGGCGTTGGCGACCCGTCGGTTTCGGTCGGCTGCGGCGGCGGCAGCTCTTGGCGTCGCGGCTGTTGTCGGCTGGGTTGCTTACGGGTCGACCGATGCCATCGGCCAGGTACTTTCCCTGCGAGACGCGACGGGGTGGCATGTTGAGTCTCTTCCCGGAGCCCTCATCGCCCTGTTTGGCACCGAAACATCGCGGCTCGAAGCGGATGCCTTTCGTATCGGCACGCTCTCCACGGCGCTGCTCACGGTTGGGCGGCTCATTTTCCTGGGCATCGTTGCCGTCCTTGTGTGGGCTCGTCACCGCACCCGAAACAGCACGACGCTCGATGCCGTCACGGTGCTCGGAATGCTGGCCGGTCTCGTCGTCACCGCTCCGCTGCTGTCGCCCCAGTTTCTGCTGTGGCTCACCCCGTTCGCGGCGATCGTGGCCGCCAACCTGGGCTGGCGTCATCCGGTCGCCGTCGTCACCATGAGCGCCATCGTGATCACCGGCATCACGCTCGCAATCTTTGGGCCGCCCAACTTGCACAACACCGAGCCAGCCGCCTTGCTCACGATCCGCAACCTTCTTCTTGTTGCCCTCGTGCCGCTGACGTTTCTCGAACTTCGGCGAGCGCACGCGGTGGCAGCCGACGACGACGTCTCTCGTTACGAGGCCTGACGGAACAGGCGCTGCGGGTCTGGCACCCCGGCCCACGGCCGACTAGTGCGAAGTCGCAGGTCGACAAGGTGACCGAAGAACCGGAAGCCTTGGCTGAGATCGGCCTTCGACACACCCTGGGCTCGCGCCTCAAACCGGAACGGTGTTTCTCCCACCACGAGGTCGGGATGCGTGCCGAGCACCTCGACGAGGATCTTGAACCCATCCGGTTCGAGTGACGCGACATCAAGCCGATCGATCCGCACGGCAAAGAACCCTGAGAGCGGATCGCCCGTGCGGCCCAGACGTGATGGGAACAGGCATTGCGCGCCACGAGCTGTCGCCCGTGACACCGCGGCTCGTATGCGGGTGAGCCCGGCGTCTGATCCGCCTCGCAGGCGACGACTCGCCACCACGAGATCGTGTCCCGTCCTGATCTCGGCGACCAACGCCGGCAACACCTCGGGCGGATGTTGCAGATCGCCATCGAGCACGACTGCGGTTGCGCCACTGGCGACAGCGAACCCGTCAACAACAGCACCACCAAGGCCGCCCCACCGGTCGGCTCCGGTTCGATGAATGAACGACACCGCCGAGTTGGCAGCCGACAGCGCTTCAAGGACGGCGGGCGTGTCGTCGTCTGAGTCGTCAACAAAGATCAGCTCGTAGGGCCACTCGGCTGCGGCCCCAACCCGCCGTGCCAACTCTTCGACATTCGCAGCCTCGTTGCGGGTCGGCACGATGATCGACACCAGATCGGTCGATCGCCGCACGGTGAACCCCGACCGCGTGTTCAGTACGGGGTTAAAGGTGAGGAACAACAGCAGGGCCATCGCCAGCCCGACGGCGATCACGCGCTGATCTTCAACCAACCCGAGCGCAAGCTGCGGACCAGTCGGCAGCACCACCAACGACGCCATGGCGCTGATCGCAACGAAGCTGCGGTTGCGGGCACCGGCAGACGTCGGGGCCAACAGCATCAGCCCCCACAGCAAATACCAGGGCTGCGTAGTCGGGTGAAGCAGAGCAAAGAACGTGAGGCTCCAGCCCAACGCAACCGGCGCAGACCGTTTGCCCGTCACCAAGAGCCACAGCGTGATGAGGCCAGCGAGCACGAGCCCCGACGTCCTCGCGATGGCGAGAATCGTGGCCAAGTTGGCGCCGGTTACCGAGTGAATGGCCACGCCAAGAACGCTCGTGACGCTCAGATACGCGTCGACGGGATCGGCCCCCAACATGGCATCGACCCAGTCCCAACCCCAGCCGGTGAGCCGACCGGCCACACCAATCACGCCGAGGGCAAGAGCCCCAACCCCGATCGCTCGAACTGTCGCGGCGAGTCGAGAAGACACGGCGGTAATCCACGGCCAGGCCAAAAACGCGACGCCGAGCACCGCCGGGATCTTGATCGATGCGGCGATCGCGCAAAGCACGATGCCGACGACGCGGAACCTCGGTCGCAGTCCGATCGCGACGCCGGCCAAGAGCACCGCCAGCATCATCGCCTCGTTGTGAGCGCCCGACACCAGGTGAAGCAGCGTGAGTGGATTGGCGATCGCCAGCACGATCGCGTCGCGCGAGTTGCGCCCAAAACGCATCGCGAGGTCTCGCACCGCGACGGCCGAAATCACAAGACCCACGATGGCGAGCCAGCGAAACATGAGCACCGATGCGATCACGTTGTCTGATCGGGATGAGACAAGCGCCGACACGTGCACAAAGACCGGGCCGTAAACAACCGGAGCGTCGAGGTAGAGAGGGTCGACCGTGTCGAGCACCGGAGAATCGCCGAGCGCCACGGGGCCCTCGCGGTACACATCGAAGCCCTCATCCGCGAGTTCGCCCTGGGCTGCGTATGCGTAGACGTCTCGACTGGCAAGCGGCGGGCCAAGAGCGAACGGCGCAGCCCAGGCACAGATGACAAGAGCGAGCCCAAGCATCGAGACCGGGTGAGACAACACGGTCTTGCGCAAGCTCAACCAAGCCCGAACCAACAAGATCATGCCGGCGTAGAACAACCCGAGGGCAACCACAAGATCGACAGACGGCGACACTGGCACGGTTGGCACAGACCACAGCTGGCCGTCGGCACCGGGTGTTGCCGCACCAGCAGCCGCCCCACCGATCACGGCCATCGATGTCGAAACGAACCCGCCGACGGCGAGCCACAGCAGGCGACGACGGGTTTGCCGCGCCTCGGTCTGCGACCCCTGTGTCGCAGCGTTCCCATCCACGGGCGAATCGTACTGACTCGCCGGACCGCACACGTGACGCCGGACGGGAAGGTGTGCCCACTTGACGATATCATGCGTTGTCATTTACGTTTATTTACGTTCAATTGCCTCGCACTGCTTTAGAAGGGCGTCAACGTCGAGGCACACGCGATCAACCAAAGGATGACAAATCATGGCGATGTTGGGGGCAACCCTTGAAGACCTTTCCCAATTGGCGGCGAAGCTGAGCACAACGGCCGGGGACGTTGGTGCGACTCGTGACGCAGCTCTGCTTCTCACGACCGAAGTGGTCGATGGCGTGACTGGGTCAGCCACCCGGGCCCATCAGCAGATCACCACCGAGATGGACACGCTCAAGCTGTCGGTGACCGATGCGGTGACACAAGCCGATAGCGCCGACTGGACCGGCGCCAACGCAGATCGATTTCGCGAAGCGGCGATGGGCTTTGGTGAAGCGATGGGTGCCGCCGAGCAGACGACCGCCGAAACCTTCGAGTTGTTCCGCACCTCGGTGATTGCCATGGCCGAGTCGCTCGACCTCTTCGTGCAATCGCTCTCCGGGTCGCTGACCGATGCAGAAACGTCAGCCGGTGAGATGTCGCGGGCCGTCGACGATCAGTACACCAACCTCGACCAGGTCATGAACAACGGCCTGTCATACAAGTAGTGCCAACCGCCATCGAGTTCGAGATCTCCGCAGACGAACTCGACCGTGCCGCCGACGAAGCCGAATTGCTCGTTACCGGACTTCGTGATCTGTTCGGGCCAGACGTTCTCAGCGGCGGAGAACTCACACGTCTGGTCGAAACGACCATCGATGTCGCCGAGCGCACGTCGCAGACATCTGCGACCGAGCTCCGCGATCTCGCTGGTACCTGTCGAACAAGAGCGGCCACGTGTCGGCAATACGCAGACGACGTGGCGGCATACAACAACCTCGTCGAGGCATGGCGACGCGAACGAAACGCGCTGCCTCCCGGCGAGCCCATTCCCCGCCGCCCAACGCCGCCGGCATCCCCGCCCTCATGGGTTGAGTTGTAGGCGTCGGCACCGCACCGGCCTCAACTCAACGCCTTCAGCGCAACTCAAGAGCACCCGTTCCCGGTCCCGCAGACCTCACAGCTACCGACCACGAAGAGACGACATGGGATCCGCCGAGCGAGTATCAATCGATCCACCAGAAGTGCGCCGAGGCGCAGGCCAGCTGCGTCTGTGCGGCGACAACGCAGACGAGATCAGCTCGGACACAACACGCGCACTGCTGCGCGCCGACGTCATCTCGCAGGTGCCGAGCTCGCTCGCCGACGTCGACGAAGAGCTCAACTTGCTCGCCGACATTCTCGTGCGGCGCGCCGGGATGATCGACAGTTACCAACTCACGCTTCTGACCGATCCGGCTGCACAGATCGACGCGCTCTGGACGTCGCTTATCGATGATGACGGCGCGACCGCGTTGATCACTGGTGACAACGCTCTCGAGTTGATCCAGCGCCACCTCACGGACATCGATGACGACGGCAGCGGAACGCTCACGCAAAGCGAGCTCGAGGCTGTGGCCAACGGCCACGACCCTGTGCTGGCCGCGGCGGCAAACGCCCTGCTCAGCAACGAAAACGTGATGGTCGATCTCGAGCGACGAACAACGATCGAATCGGGCTTTCAAGAGCGACAGCCCACATTTTCTGCAACGGCCCTCGCCGACCTTCTGGAAACAAACGAAAAGCTCAGAGGCGACTCGGCCCTCGCTGCCGCCGCGCTCGCCGTTGGCGACACGTCGATCGACATTGATGGCGCCACCGTCGACGCGGAAGACATCGTCGTGTCCGCCATCAACAACGGTGTCTTCACACACGACGCGGGCGCAGCTCAAGACTTCCTCGCCCTCCTGCCAAACACCGCCAACGGCGTGCCGGGGCTCTCGATCTTCGACGTCGGCACCACGGCAGTCGAGGCGCTGTACGACGCGGCGATGACCGACGTCGCAGCTGACGACCTGCTCACACGGTTCGACGTGGTGTCGCAGATGCCAGAAACGACAGACGGAATTCGTAACTACCACATCACCCAGCTGTACGCGCTGGGCGCGGTCGCCCTCGACGCCGCGGTCAACCCCGATGCGGCCGGCGATCCCAGCCTTCCCGGGCACAAGGGCATGACCTGGCTCGGCTGGGGTGCGGGCGCATCAGATTCGGCGGGCGAGGGCATCACCGGGGAGGCGAAGGCGTTTGAATTCATCCCGCCAACCCAGGCGACGAGCCAGCTCATTGCCGATGGCAACCAGCTCATCGCCACCACAATTCTGGGCCACTACTTCACGTTTCTCGACACGTTCGGAGACGGCGACGTCACCGAAGAGAAGGTCATCACGTTCTTCGAGGGTTTTGACGAGGGTGAAGGCGATCTTCAGATCGCCTTCGCACGGCAACTTGCGGCCATGGAGACTGACGATCCGCAGCTCGCCCAAGTCCTGCAACTCGAATCGAACTTCGTAGTCACGGCATACGAGCAAGCGGTCGTCGACGACACGCTCGACTTCAACAAGCTCGAAGTAACCGCCAAGGCGGGCACCCACGTGCTGACCACGTTGATTTCCATCGCGAAGGGCGACATCCCATCGTCGAAGAGCGTGTCTGAGGTGTTCACCGAGCAGGGCACGCTCGACATTCCGAAGGCGGACGGCACGGTCATCGAGTTCGAACTCGACGAGCCGGTTCCCCCGGGCCCGCAAGAGAACAACTTGGTGACCGACGTCGACCCGGCGGGCGCGTCGAATCCAGCAGATATGGAGCTTCACGATGTGGAGTTACCCGGTCTCGAACACGTTGACCCGGTGAGCAGAGTCGATGAACAGACAGGGCTTTCTCTCGACCCCAACGACTGGGACCAGTCCACTGTCTACGCCGAAGACTGGACCACCTACGGCGATCGCATGAACCAGATCTTCGATCTTCTCCAAAAGCATCACGTCAACCCAGATGCCTTTGACGTCGCAGAACTGATCATCGACGGCTGAGCTCGCGGCACGCACATCTCGTACCACTGGCCGACGCCATCACTGAGTGGTAGACCGAAAGGCGAGCCATTCGGTGGAGGGAAATCGGCAGCTAGCCGGCCGGGGCTCATTGGAGGGAAAACATGAAGAAGGTCGTTTTGTCGTTGCTCTTTGTCGCGACGTCACTCGTCGCGGTTGATGCACCTGCATCTGCCGCGGTCTATGACGGCGAGACACTCGAGGAGCTCTATCAAGACCCAACGCTGCACAACCAGCACTCAATTGTCATTCGGTTCTACGCCGCGGTGTTCGCCAGAACACCAGACAACGATGGCATCAGGTTCTGGCTGAACCAGTACGACACCGGCGAGTGGTCAACCCGTCGCATTGCGAACTTCTTCGTGACAAGCGACGAGTTCGTTGCCCTCTATGGCGAGGACACGACCAACGAGCAGTTCGTGGACGCGGTGTATCCCAACGTGCTCGGACGGCAGCCAGATGTGGACGGTCGATCGTTCTGGATCGGCTTTCTCGATCAGGGAAACAGCCGGGCGGAGATGATTCTGCTCGTGTCGAACTCGCCCGAGTTCATTGATGCCAACCCGCTGCCCTCCGATGACCGAGAGGTGCCAGCTCCCATAGACACGACCAGATTCTTCGACGGAATCGCCGGATACAACGGAGTCGCCTACCCCGTGGCAAACGACGTCTCGAGGGCGACACTTGCCAGCCTTCATGCCGCCTACCTTCAGACGGCGTTTGCAGAAAACGGTCGACCCGTCGCCACGAGCCGAACCGCGGTTGCTGGAGGCTTTCGCTACACCTACGACGGCGGCGAAAGCGTCACATACACGAACCCGTTGCTCGACGCGTCGGGCCGCATCACCCATTTCGACATCAACGGCGTGCCGCTTATCGATCGTTCCGCGTGGAACGCCGTCGATGTTCCCGACCTTGCGGTGGAGGTCTTCGTCTATCAATACATAACCACCGGGGGCGCGACCGCCATTCGAGTGGTCGTTGACAGTTCTTCGACCTTGGATCGCGAAACGTTCGCCTTCGATTGGGACTTCACGAGCTCGACTGGTCCGACGACAAAACCCTTTGATTGGCACGAACAGTCGCTCATCCCGGCTGGCGGCAGACTCGACGTGATCGCCGTGTTTGACGGTGACGGCCAAACAGGCGGAACGCTCGACCTGGAGATCTTCTTTGACGAGAACGGCACAACGTTTGCCCAGCCGATCAGCCTCGAGTTCTCGAACTGACCCGATTTTGGCATCTGGATCCAAGTCGCCGGCGTGAGCGTTAACCCCTCCGGTGACGCTCACGTCGGTGTCGTCAACGGCGACGACGAAGCAAGAACCATCGTCGGAACGAATCACCTGCGTTCCGACGATGGTTTCTTGCCTGCTCAACGAAGGTTGTTGACCCGGATTCAGAAGCCCGCCGGTCAGGCAGCGAGTTGCACAACGTTGACCCGACCCCGGTCGACGACAACCGAGCGTCCAGGTGGGGCATCTCGCAGATCTGGGATCGCGACCCGACACACCTCGCCATCACGGCTGGTCGGATTCACCATCACCACCGTCGACTCTGGCAAGAGCTTGGCGATCCAACTGTCGAACCCACGAGCCGACCGAGGACTCGCGGCGATCACCAGCGGTCGCGCTTCGCAACGGGCTTGGTTGGCAAGCGCGAGTCCGTCCTCGCGGCTCACAAAATCTGCGTCATCAACAACGAGTGGCGTCGCCTCGGCAAGCCGCTGCTCGATGCGATCGACAATTGAGGTCCGACCACCGGTCGGTTCACCGAGCACGACGAGGGGACGATCGGGTCGCAGGTCGATCGAGTGGACTTCGAGTTCTTCATCAAGCCCGACGGGTAACAGATGCGAGCTACCGGCGCTCACGATGCTTGGAAGGTCTGCCGCATCGACGCTCGCGCCGAGAACCTGAACCGGTGTCGGCAGGCCGCCGTGAGGGCGCAACGTGCGAACCCGCTCGAGCCGAGTCGGTGTTAGTTCGGACAGAACGCCAGTGAGGCCAGAGTCTGGATCGACGAAGCTCAGCGCATGGGCGAGCGACGGCGCACTGCGCAAACCAAACATGGTGAAGCTGGAAGGATCGGCGAGCTGCTGAAGCACCCGGCAGGCCAAACGACTGCGCACCCGTCCGGGTACATCACGATCGCTCGCTCCCGTAATGAGCACAGGGGCGCCAGCCGATATGCCTTCGCGGACCAAGCGTTCGAGCTCAAGCCGCACATCTGGCCCGCAAGCCGATTCAAGAGCGTCGGCGACACTGGCCCATCCATGAACGGCGACGGCCGGTGGTTGGCCAGCACGGACGAGGCGGGCCAGAAACCGCACCGCCTTCACGAGGCGTTCGGGATCTCGGGCCGACAACACATCGCCGACGCCAGCGAGTCGGCCAAGATCCTCAAGATCACCGAGCCCGTCAAGCAGGTACACCGGCTGGCGCTGTTCGACCAGACCAACAACGGCCAGCCGCACCGCATGTTCGACGGATGCTCGGCGACTGCCGAGAATCAACAGACCAGCCGAGTGGCTCGACCATGCGAACGGCTCGTACCGTCGCTGCTCAGGGTTATCGAGCAGGCCGAGGGGTACGACGTGTTGCCCCTCGCCGAGCAGATCTGCGACATCGTCGATCGCAACCACATCGAGCGGTTCGAGCCACGGCGCCTTCGCCCGCGTGCTCGTGGCTGCCCGCATCTCGGCTGACAGCGTGTCGAGTGAGAACGCACCGGCATGACGCTGATCCTCCGCAGCGCTGGCGTTGAGCTTGGCCAGCGAGTTGGCATACGCAGACGCCATCACTCGGTCGGCCTGGAAGATCGACGGGTGAATCACGAACGGCTCGACGCCAACCTCCGCCGCCGCGCCACTCACCGATGCCACTTGCACCAGCGTCGGCGCCGCAGCGCCGACGGCCACAAGCGCTCGTCCGGGTATTGCCGGCAGCATCGCCCCGTCTGGCTGATCGATCACATCGGTGCTGTCGTTTCTGTCTTGCACACGGAGACAGACTCGCAGGTTGGTATTGGCTCGAATCTGTCCGGTCACCACACCAGCCGGCCGCTGCGTCGCCAGCACGAGATGCACGCCGAGCGACCGACCTCGCCTCGCGATGTCGACAAGACCGTCGAGGAAGTCGGGAAGCTCGTCGGCCAACGTCGCGAACTCATCGACGACAAGCACCAATCTCGGCAGTTCCACTGCTCGCTGCTGATCAAGGTCGGACACGTCGCTCACGCCGAGGCATCGAAGTAACTCTTCCCGGCTCTTCAACTCAGCTCGCATGCTGGTGAGGGCCCGGGCCGCCGCAGCAGCATCGAGGTCGGTCACCACTGCGGCGACGTGAGGCAACGAACTCACCGGATCGAACGCTCCCCCACCCTTGAAGTCGACAAGCACAACGTTGAGAAGCTCTGGCGGTTGCCGTAGCGCCAACCCGGTGACAAGCGTGCGCAAAAACTCCGACTTACCCGCCCCAGTTGTGCCAGCAACCAGGGCATGGGGCCCGTCGGCGACCAGATCAACCGTGAGCTCGTCGCCCGCCATCGCCCCGACCGTCGCGATGAGCCGATCGGGGGTGGCCGTCGGCCACAACGAGGAAAACGGTGCCTCGCCGACTTCATCAATGCCGAGGTGGCTCGGCAACGAACGCGAGACATCAGAGGCAAGGGGATCGACGAAGGGAGCCAGCATCCTGGCCCACTCGCGAGCAACGTCGAACGAAACCGACCACACCGACGTGACGGTCGAGGCGAACGACTCAGACACAACACCTGCTGCCCCGTCAGGCGTCACCTCAACGATCGTGGCGCAGACGGCTGGCACGTCGTCTCGGCCGCCGACCCAGAGCACGCGGTGCGAAACGTCGGTGCCAGACAAGACGTGTGCGAGCAAACCAGCCGCGGTCGCTTCCACGCCATCAACAACCAGCAGGCCGCCGGTCTCGGATTCGGTGGCCCGTTCGAGGCATTGCTGAGACTCCACATCGCCAACCGCCACCTCCACGAGGGATGGCAGCCACTTCGCCCAATCCCAGTCGACCAGACGGTCGGTCGTCGTCACGATTCGCAGCGGAAGCGTCGACGGCCCATGGCGGCTGACCTGCTCAAGCACCAGCCACCTCGCAAGGTCGAGAGCAGGAGCACGATCGCCGGTGATGGCCAAACCTTCTCCTTCGCCGCCGTTGGCCACAACAGGCACGTCGTCGATCATGACCGTCGGCGGAACCAGCGCGACCGCTTCCGGGTCGGCCGTGACGGGATCAAGATCTGGAGGAACGTCCAGACGACCCCGGCCGACCGATAGAGACAGCTCGGTCGCCGCGAGCTCCTGCCAGGGAAATGCCCCAGCTCGAAGCATCTCCAGCACCTCATCTGGGCCGTTCACCAAGCTGCGTCGCCTGGCGGCCTCGTTGAGGGCCCACTGATCGGCCGCCTGCCCAAGGTCATGCGCCGCTCGTTCGAGATCAACCGTTCGTTGAGCGCAAGCTCGGCGCCAGCTACGACGCGAGGCGGCACTGCGACCGATCAACCCAACCGCGGAAACTGCGGCGAGGATCGCAAACAGCGGTGAGAACAGGGCGGCGACAACGCCACCCGCCACCAGCGACGAGATAACCGTCGGCCACGGAATCGTGACCGGGTCTCGAGGCTCGGCCGTGATGTCGAGCGGAACCCGTTTGACCTCCGCACGTGCCACGAGTGACAGCGGGCCTCGCTGCACGACGATGCGACCGGTCTCGTCTGGTTGCTTCGGCCAACGGGCCAGCGGCGTGGTGTCGACGTCAAGCGAGCAACCCCGGGCGATCGTCGCTTCTGCCGTTTCGGTCGGCGCCATCTGCACCGCGACATCGCCCCACCCAACATTTCGAACAACATCCCACCGATTCGCCATCGCATGAGTGTAATTGAATGTATTTAGATGTAAATAGAGATGAGTAGATGCGCTCAGTTTGAGAGGTTCGGGAACCCGGACGCTGACCGCTTGCCGGCCGCCGCTTCTGCGAGGGCTTTGATCCCCTCAACCGTTGCAAGCATGTTTGTGCGAAACATGTCTTGCCGCTTGGCAATCACGGTCGGCTCCGACTCCGGTGACGCATCGATCGTGTTTGACAGTCCAGATCGGCCGGGGCCCATCCGACCGTGGAACCGGAGCCGACTCCCGCCTGGCACCTTCTCGATCACATACCGCCACCGCGCAGCCGATTCCTCAACGTCGCTCACGCTCCACGCAAACGCCTTGGGCGGATCCCACTCGGTGACGAAGCAAGTAGTCGACCACGCTCCGGCACCCTCGCGTTCGTTGTTTCCGGTGAACGTGGCCCCAACCGCCGGCTCGGCATCGTCGTCCCAGCTTCCGCCCTGATACTCGTCGCTGAATTCGGCTACGACGTTCAGATCGGTCACCAGCTCCCACACCGTCCGCGGGCTGGCCTTGATGTCGACTTCGACCATCACACCGGGTCCGTCAACCATCGAGCGAGGCTCGCTGCGACCTT
Source organism: uncultured Acidimicrobiales bacterium (assembly GCA_938009905.1). GTDB lineage: Bacteria > Actinomycetota > Acidimicrobiia > Acidimicrobiales > SZUA-35 > CALEWY01. Next base: position 13,031 of record CALLGK010000042.1, read on the forward strand.
CGGCCAGCGTTCGCCCATATCGATCGAAGTAGGTGATCTCGCGAGCCGAATAGCGACGGCTCGTTGCCTTGAAGTCGGTACCAACGGTGTGGGCGACGGGGAACAAAGCGATCTGCGTGACGTCGTCCGGAAGCTGCAACAGCTTCGCCACTTCATCGGCCTCGTTGAGGAACATGGTGGTCCACACCGTGCCAAGACCTCGGGCCCGCAAGGCCACCATGAAGCTCCACGCCGACTGAATCACCGAGTCGAACAATCCAGGCCGGCCACTTCCGTCGTGGCGGCCGATGATGGTGGGAATCACAAGCGCTGGTGTTCTCGCGATGTTCTCACCGAGGTGCTTGGCCCCCAACATGAGCTTCTCGTTTTGATGGCCGGTGCCTTCGAGCTCTTCTGCTTTCTTGATGACCCACTCGACGCCCGCCGACAGGTAGAGCTCGGCCATCCGATCTTTGGTGTCTTGATCGCGGATGATCATCCACCGGCGGCTGCCGTTGTTGCCGCCCGTCGGCGCCTGCTCAGCAACGTCGATGCAATCGAGAATGGTCTGATCGTCGACGTCTCGATCGAAATCGAGTCGGGCGCGCACGCCTCTCGTCGTCATCAGGGCGTGATCAACCAGATCGACGTAGTCGGCCGATGCAGGAGCAACAATCGGTTCAGGAGCAGAGCGCGGTTCGGGAGCAGCGATAGGGACAGTTTGCGTCGTCGCTGATGGAAGAGCCAGCGGACGACCGCGATCGCTACGCCCGGTTGGCTGCGGCCTCGTCGATCTTCGCCTGAGCCAACTCGTCTGCAATCTGCGACGACGGTGTGCCCCGTTCGTCTGCGGTTCGCAGTATCGAGGTGATGGTGTCGAAGAGCCCATCGATTTTGGCCAACGACTCGTCTCGTGACGGCGGCCCATAGATAACCGTGGCCGCGCCCATCACGCCCCCGGCGTTCACCACAAAGTCGGGCACGTAGGCAATGCCCCGCTCGCGCAGGGTCGCACCATGTCGAGGCTCCGCAAGCTGATTGTTTGCGAGGCCGCACACGATGGCGGCTCGCAGCTCCGGGATGGTTGCGTCGTTGAGCACCGCACCCATCGCACACGGCGCGAACACGTCGACGTCCTGGGCGTGGATGTTTTCGGGAGCGACCGCCGTTGCGCCGAAACGGGCCACCACATCGGCGACCGCCGCATCGTTGACGTCGGCCACGATGAGTTTGGCCCCAACGTCATGCAGATGACGAGCCAGCCGAGATCCGGTTGCCCCGAGCCCCTGAATCGCAACCCGCACACCCTCGAGATCATCGTGGCCATGCACGTGGGCGACCGCAGATCTGATCCCGTTGAATCCACCGAGGGCCGTGAAGGCTGATGGGTTGAAGCCCTCCTCATATTGGCTGGCGCGGGCGAAGATGTAGTCGCACTGCTCGGCCATCACGTCAGCGTCGGCCGGACTAACGCCCACATCGATGGCGGTCCAGAACTCGCCTGCCAGTCGCTGCACATGCTGGCTGAACGCTCGAAGCAACGCAGGCTTCTTGGGGCTCGCGGGATCGGCAATGATCACGCACTTGCCACCGCCGAGCGGCAGATCGGCGAGGGCGTTCTTGAAGCTCATTCCCTGCGAAAGACGGAGGACGTCGGCCAGCGCGGCGTCTTCTGATTCGTACGGCTGCATGCGACAACCACCAGCGGCAGGGCCGAGTGCAGTGGAGTGAATGGCGATGATGGCCGACAGACCGACGGCTGGCTCGGAGCAGAACACCACCTGTTCGTGGCCATCGAAGTCTTGATGCTCGAAGATCATTCGGGGTCGTTAGCTGAACGTCGCAACCAAGCGATCGATCACGGCGTCGAGCACTGGTCGAGTCGTCGCCACGTTCAGTCTGGCAAACCCACGACCGCCGTCTGTGAAGTCGCAGCCGGGCGAAAGCGCGATGCGTCCCTTCTCCATCAACTGCGTCGCCGGCTCATCGCCGCCACCGATGCCTCGAAAGTCGAGCCAGGCCAGATAGGTGGCCTCGGGGATCTGCCACGCGACCCCGGGTAGTTCAGCCTCAAGCCTCGCCGCGAGGTGATCACGCTGCTCGGTGAGATGCGCATTCGTGTTGGCCAACCATTCGTGGCCTTCAGTCCATGCACACAACGTCGCCAATGCACCGGGAGTGCTCACAGCACCCCTGAAGTGGTTAGGCAGACCGTCGAGCGTGGTCATGACGTCATCAGATCCGACGACGCCAAGCGCACAACGCAGCCCGGCCAGGTTGAAGGCCTTGCTGGCGGCCGAGAAGATCACGCTGCGATGGTTAGCGACGTTGGCAAACGGGATGTGCGTTGCCCCTGGGTGCAGCACGTCGGCCCAAATCTCGTCAGACAGCACCAGCAGATCGTGTTCCTCCGCAACTGCGGCCAGACCGGCGAGTTCCTCCGCGTCAAAGGCACGACCAGTTGGGTTGTGCGGGTTGCACATCAGGATGGCTTTGGTGCCGTCGTCGATGACCGAACGCAACACATCGATATTGAGTCGCCAGCCGTCGGGGTCGAGCGGGCAATCGATGAGCCGGCGCCCAGATGACTCGAGCGCTTTGATGAACGGTGGGTAGATCGGCGTGAGCAAGACAACGCCATCGCCCGGGTTGGTGTTGGTCCACAGCACGATGTCGATGCCGTGGAGCACGTCGGTGAACGGCACCACTCGCTCTACCGGTGGTGTCCACCCGTGGTAGCGGGTTTGCCAGTCGACAAACGCGGCCGCCACAGACGGCATCGTGGTTCGCTGCGGGTAACCGAAGTCGCCTCGGTCGAGCAGGTCTCGCAGCACCGCATCGATGCATGGCGCAGGCGGCAGGTCCATGTCGGCGACCCAAGCCGGCAGCACGTCTTCTGGGTCGCGCGTCCACTTCGCACCGTTGAGTTTGCGAAGCCTGGCGAGATCGGCGTCGAGCGCGCTTTCGTCTACCGCCACTCTTGTCCCCCGCCCCACACGTTGAGCTTCTCGCCGGTGACGAGGAACGCCCGGTCAGACACGAAGAACCGAACGGCGTCCGCGATGTCTTCCGGCGTACACACACGACCAAACGCCTGCTTGTCGTGCACCTCGCCGATGTCGTCGATGTCTGCTGCGCCCTTGATGAGCCGCCGACCCATCTCGGTGTCGATCAGACCGGGAGCAACAACGTTGACTCGCACCCCGTGGGGTCGTTCTTCTTTCGCCAGCGTCATGGCCAAGGCTTCCATTGCCGCTTTGCCCATGTTGTACGGCGCGCCGTTTGCGTTGTGGTGCAGGGTTGCGACTGACGAGATGAACACGACGTCTGCTCGCTCATTGTCTCGAAGGTGCGGAGCAGCGACCGAGCAGAGATGGTGTGGCCCGAGCGCATGGACCGACATCACCCGCTGCAGCTCGGCAGCTTCTGTGTTCGCGACCGACTGGCCTCGTGATGCGATGCCGGCGTTGCACACCAGTGCCTGCAGCCCGCCAAGTTCTTCAACCGTTGTGGCGACCGCTCGCTCGTTGTCGGCGGGCACGCTCACGTCGCTTTGGATAGCGAGAGCACGGCGTCCCATCGCTTCGATCGCAGCGGCTGTCTCTTCCGCCGAGTCGCCGTCTTTGCGATAGGTGAACGCAATGTCGAAGCCGTCTTCGGCCAAGCCGACGGCGATCCCTCGACCCGCCCCTCGACTGCCGCCGGTAACCAACGCAACTCGATCCATCTGCCGTTCTCCCCTGGGATGCACTCTCGACGTGCAGCATCCTGTCGCAACTTCGACACCCGGCGCCAGATCCCCTCGCTAGCGGCGCTGCTCCTGTTCGTCGGAGAGTTCAAGCCAGCGCTCTTCTGTTTCGGCCAGCTCAGCCTCGATCGCCGCCAGCTCTTGGCCAACCCGTGAAAGCTCGGCGTGGTCACCCATCACTGCGTCGAGCTGCTCTCGCACCTTGTCTCGTTTCTTCTCGAGCTTCGCCATCGACTTCTCGGCCTCACGGATGAGGTGACCGATGGTGCTTGACGACCGACCAGACGTCTTCTTCGCCTGCAATTTCTCGGGACTGGGTTTCGGGGCCGCCTTGGCTGGCATTGCGGTAGCTGCTGATTGCGAGCCGGTCGCTCGCCGGTGTTCGTCCCAGGCGTTGAATCCGCCAGGCCATCGAGTAGCGGTGCCCTCGCCATCGACAACAAGTGCGTCGGCCACCACGCGTTCGAGGAACGCTCGGTCGTGGCTCACGACCACGACGGCTCCTGGCCAATCTTCGAGGAAGTCCTCGAGCGAGCGAAGCGTTTCGAGATCGAGGTCGTTGGTTGGCTCATCGAGCAGCAGCACGTTGGGCTTCGAGGCCAAGACGGTAAGCAGCTCGAGTCGGCGCCGCTCGCCACCAGACAACGTGCTCACCGGCGCCCACTGGGCATCGTCGTCAAACCAGAACGACGACAGCAGGCGTGCGTCTGTCCAATCTGGTTTGCGGTCAGGGCCGGCGATCACTTCACGAGCGCGTGCGTTCGGGTCGAGGTCGACACCGAGCTGGCGGAAGTAGCCGAGCTCGACCGTTGAGCCCCAGGTGACCGAACCTGCTTGCGGATCACGCCGCTTGGCCATGATGTCGAGCAGGGTCGTTTTGCCTGCACCGTTTGGACCCACGATGCCCAGCCGTTCTCGCGGGTCGAGACGAAGTTCGACATCGGTGAACAGCGAGCGCCGGTCTGGCGTCGCGGCGCTGATTCCTTCAAGCTCGATCACGACATCGCCGAGGCGAGGCGTTGGAAACTCAAGGTGGAGTTCGCTCGGGCGGGCCGGCCCTTCCGGCTTGGTACCGATCAGCTTCTTTGCCGCTTCCACCCGATACTTGGGTTTCGAGGTTCGAGCCTTTGCTCCCCGTCGCAGCCACGCCAGTTCTGAGCGGGCCAAATTGCGGCGGATCGCCTCAGCGTCGGCGACGGCAGCCTCGCGCTCAGCCCGGTTCTCGAGGTAGTCGTCGTAGCCACCCTCGTGCACATGCACGCGGCCACGGTCGAGTTCCAACATGCGAGTGGTGAGCTGGTCGAGCACGTGACGGTCATGGGTGACGAGAAGAAGCCCTCCCCGATAGCCGGAGAGCCGCTGCTCGAGCCATTCGATTCCTTCGAGGTCGAGGTGGTTGGTCGGCTCATCGAGAATCAGCAGATCGCTTGGCATGACAAGCGCTCTCGCCAACGCCACCCGCTTTGATTCGCCGCCCGAGAGACCCTTGGTTGGGCGGTCGAGGTGCTCACCCATGCCAAGGCGGGTGAGGACTGACTCCGCTTCCCAGAGCTCGGGGGCGTCTGCGGCCACGACGTCTCGAACCGTGCCCTCGGGCAGCTTGTCCGTTTGGTCGAGCATCGAGATTCGCACACCGTTGCCGAAGACAACGGAGCCGGACTCGGCCTCTTGGCGGCCAGCAATCACGCGCAACAGCGTTGACTTTCCTGTGCCGTTGATGCCAACAACACCAAGGCGATCACCGGTCGACACCGTCACCGATGCACCCTCGAACAACGGCTTGTCTGGCCGAAACATCGACACGTCGGCGACGTCAACGAGGATCACGGCGTCGAGGGTACGGCGAGGAGTGGCGTGGCGTTCGCCCCAGCAGCTGAGACACTTCTGGTCGTGTCTTACGACAACCTGCGCGCAACGGGCCCGGTGCTCGACGATCTGGTCGTCAAACGACCAGGACCGGGAGTCCGAGCTCTCGGTCTTGTGATGAAGGGTGTCCGCAAGATCTCCGATCAGGTGCCGCCCTATACGAAGTGGTGGAGCGATCAGAACCATCGCATCGTCGAACAGCTCTTGGCCGACAAGGCCGCCGACGATCGAGCGGCTGGCGGCACGACGAACCGTCTGTTGGTGTCGATCGGCGACTCGAGTGCGCTTGGCATTGGGGCCTCCACTCCCGAGCTCAGCTACATCGGTCAGCTGACCGACCTGCTCACTGCCAACAGCGGCGCAGCCACATGGTCGGCGATCAACCTTTCAATGTCGGGAGCTCGAGCGTGCGACGGAATCGACCGTCAGCTGCCCCTGCTCGCCAGACTGACCGACGCGGGGCTCGCTCCCGATCTTGTGTTCTGCTGCCTCGGATCAAACGACGTCTTTTGGGGCAACGGCAATCGTCGCCAGTCGTCGAACCAGCGAAATGCTCGGCTGCGTCAAGATCTCACCAAGCTCGTCAACGCCCTTCCAGAGACTGCGGTTGTCGGTGAAACCGCGGGCGGCTCAACGCGGGCCCAGCTCGCAAACCAAGCCATCAGAACGGCTTCCGATGCACGAGGCTTGCCCCACCTCAACCCGTGGCGAGGCGGCGCCAGCAAAGACGATGACCGACCTCGGCTCTCCGAAGACCGCTTCCACCTCAACGAAGTGGGTTACGAGGTGATGGCACAGACCATCTTCGACAAACTCGCCAGCGAGGGACTCCTCACCTAGCGCTCCGACTACTCTCACAAGGTGTCCGGAATTCTGAGCGACATCGATATGGACGAGCCGCGGCGACGACGCCCGGTGTGGCCGAACGTACCTGCCACCAAAGGGCTCACCGTTCGTCATCGCTCCTCTGGCTATGTCGGCAAGATCCGACGGTTCACCGCGACCTGGGTGATGATCATCGATCTCGATGGCCGTGAACAGACACTCCGAAATGAACGGGGCGCATTCTCGGTCGAGGGACGAACCGTCAACCTCATCGCACCTCCGGTCCAACCAGACACCACAACGACCACAACGGCGTCTGGATCGATTGCGCAGCCACAAGAGAAGGCGCGCGTTGCGCGTGCCAGCAGAATCTTGGTGGAGGGCATTCACGATGCCGAACTCGTCGAGAAGGTGTGGGGTGACGATCTTCGTATCGAAGGCGTTGTTGTCGAACCGCTCCACGGCGCAGACGACCTCGATGCTGTTGTGCGCCAGTTCGGACCTCGCCCCGGTCGCCGACTCGGTGTCTTGCTCGACCACCTCGTCGACCATTCCAAAGAGAGCCGCATCGCGGCGACCGTCAACCACCCAGACGTGCTGATCACGGGACATCCCTACGTCGACATTTGGCAGGCAATTCGACCGAAGGTGCTCGGCATCGACCAGTGGCCCACGATCCCGAAGGGTCAAGACTGGAAGACCGGGATCTGCAAGGAGTTCGGCTTCCACGGCTCGCCCGGCGAGCTGTGGAAGCACCTGCTCGGCCGGGTGAACAACTACGCCGATCTTGAACCGGGTCTCATCGGCGCCGTCGAACAACTCATCGACTTCGTGACAGACCCAATCCGAATCTAGACAAGCGCAACGGCTGGGCGTTTTGGCGCCCAGCGCCAAAAGGCCGTAAGCGAACGAAGTGAGCGGCTCAGACCCGGCGGGCGGGCCGCTTGTGCTGCTCTGGGTTGGCGAAGGCTCGGCTGACCTCAAGCGGCGTGAGTCCAGGCTTCTTCGGCTCGCCGTTGACCGCAGCGCGGGGCTGGAACCAAGAATCAGGATCGACGTTCTTCGCCGTGACCGGCTGATTGAACAGGTAGCCCTGCATGATCGAGATACCCGAAGCCCGCAGATCGCGAAGCTGCTGTTCGTTCTCAACACCCTCGGCCACCACTCGCAGGTCAAGCGCCTTCGCCATTGTGACCACCGCATCGATGATCGCCCTGTCTGTATCGCCGTTTCTCATCTCGTTGATGAAGGTCTTGTCGATCTTCAAGATCGACACCATGTCGAGCTGCTTGACGTAGCCAAGCGACGACTGTCCAGTGCCGAAGTCGTCGATGGCGAGTCCAACACCCAGGCGACCGATGGCCCGAAGCATGTTGAGACCATCCAGGTGATCGACGATGACGTCTTCGATGATCTCCAGCACAAGCTGTCCAGCGGGAAGGCCCGCCCAATCCAGAACTTCTTCGATCAGCGCTGGCAGATTGGCGTCGAGCAACTGCTGCTCGGCGATGTTGACGCTCATACGAATGTTGCGAGCATCGGGAGATAGGTGGTTCCACACCGCGGCCTGGGCGCACGCTTCTCGCAGCACGAGTTCGCCGATGGCGGCCATCATTCCGGTCTCTTCTGCAACGTCGAGGAACGCTCCAGGACCAAGCACACCTCGCGTCGGGTGGTTCCAGCGGACGAGCGCTTCGAAGCCATAGAGGCGACGCTCATCGACGTTCACGAGTGGCTGGTAGTAGACCTCGAACTGATCCTCGTCTAACGCTCGCACGAGATCGCGTTCGATGTCGAGACGGTCGATCACCAGTAGACGCTGCTCTTCGTCGAACACGGCGTAGCCGCTGCGAGCTTTCTTGGCCTTATACATCGCGGCGTCGGCGTCGCGCACAAGATCTTCGGGGCGACGGTGATCGTCTGGCTTTGCGATCGCAACGCCGATGCTGGTCGAGATCACCTGGGCACCGCCATACAGCGACACCGGTTCGGAGAAGTTGCGGAGGATCGACTCGGCCACAGCAACGACCGACTGTTCGTTCATCAGGTCGCGGCACACAACGACAAATTCGTCGCCACCGAATCGAGCGACAACGTCGCTGCCGCGTACAGACGACTGCAAGCGGTTGGCAACAATGCGCAGAAGTTCATCGCCAGCTTCGTGCCCCATCGAGTCGTTGATCACCTTGAAGCGATCAAGGTCGAGAAACAAGACACCCATGGTTGTGTCGGCACTCTGCGACTTCTGGAACGCGCTATCGAGCTCATGAAACAACGCCGTTCGATTGAGCAGGCCGGTGAGCTGGTCGTGCCTGGCGTCGTGCTCGGCCCGAGCGATGTCGGCCGACGCATGGCGGATCGTCCAGTTGTGCCAGAGCGACCCAACCGCGCCACCGAGTGCACCAAACACGCCGGCCGCACCCGCGACGATGAGTGCCTCGCTGCCCAGCCCCTGAAGGGTGTAGACCACGAAGACAAAGATCATCGTCGAAACGAGTCCTGAACCGAGAACGATTCCGGGTGACGCCGCGAGGCGGTTGTCCTGCACATGTGCAGTAACGGACGAAAATCATGCCCGGTTAAGCAGCAATCAAGGGAAGTTCGCACGGCCTAGTTCTGGGGATCAGGCCCAAAGACCCAGGTCAGACGGCCCATCGACCTTTGCCCACGCCAAGCGACTCAGGCGGGGCCGAAATCGGTCGATAGATAGAGAGATGGCCGGAGATCACGCCCGAACTCCAGATTTGGCGACCAGTCGCCACGCACAGTTGGCTGAGGCCTTCGAGATCTTCGCGCGCGGCATGGGACCGTTCATCGATGAACGAATGGCCACATATTTCGCAGACGAGATGTCGTGGACAGAGACCGCGGCGAACCGAATGGGGCGGCCGACCGAGCACGGCGCCACCGATCCGCTGTTTCAGCTCTTGGTGCTTCGTCGCTTCTGGGGCCCAGTTTTTGCCGATCACTTCGGCGACGACCTACGAGGGCTAATCGGTCAAGTGATCGAGGCGCGCAACCTCTGGGCCCACTTCAGCCTCCCAGACGACACCGCGTACCTCGACCGCATCTTGCTGTCGCTGGAGCGAGTGTTGGCGCCCGTCGCACCGGAAGATGTCTCAAACCTGCGACCCATCCGAACCCGACTGAAGAACCCCATCGTCGGCGACGATCGATCAGACGATGACGTTGAACGGGTCGATACCAGTGGCCTGCAGGCCCAACTGATCGAGAGCGAAACCGCGTTCGAGGATTTGCAGACGCAATACGCAGACGTGAGCGACGAACTCAAGGCGTCACGGCGAGCAGCCGCCGACAAGCAGCTCAGGATCGCCACGATCGAAAAGCAGCTCAGTGAAGTGCACGGCCGGTCTGAAGTTCTCGAGACCTACCTCAATGCAGAGCGCAGCAGCCGCAACAGGCTCGAGTGGCTGTTCGTCGGCTTTATCACCGTGATGCTTGTGCTCATGGTGATCATCTCGCTCAACTAGGAGCAGACCGCGGCTCAGGCTCCGCGTTCGAGTCGAGCCAACGTGCGATCGGCTCGATCGATAGCGGCGAGCACCACATCTGCGCCGTTCGGCGACATGATCACACCCGTGTGGTCGAGCAACGGCACATCGTGACTCCTGGCTACCGGTCGACCGTCTGCAAGGTCGTGGGCTGAGCGCACGATTTCCACTGGGCCCCGCCATGCAGATGATCCATCGCCGCCCACCGCAGGCTGACTGTCACGGCGAAGCACATCGAGATCGACGCGAATCGTGACCGGCCGAGCCGCTCCCTGCGAATCGTGATCGGCGAGCATCAACGCGTCGGCCTCAAGACACCCCGAAGGTGTCAATTCGTCGACCCAGAACTGCCGGAGGGCATCTCGGTCGAGTGGAGACGACGTCAGCCGTTCGGGAGCCATTCGCCAGATCGACGGGTCGATGGCAACCATGGCGCACACCATCTCTGGCATGTGTTCCGCCAAGTTGCGAGCCACTTCGCTCCCCCACCCGTGCCCAACGACAAGCACTCGGTCGACGCCGAACTCTTCGAGCAAGAGTGCGACGTCCTCCCAGTGGTCTGGGTGGGCTGCTTCACGTTCGGCTCCAAGGCCAAAACTCGAACCACGACCGCGCAAATCGGGAGCGAGCGCCAACCGTCCTTCGCTCACGAGGCGCCGCACAATCGGTGTCCACACGAACGCGTTGGCGTCGATGTCGTGGAGCAACAGCAGCACCTCGGCGTCGGCTGCGACGGGCGGATCAACCACCAGGCTTGCGATGCGATCACGGCTGTGGTCGGCGTCGCGCACCACACTTCCTGCCGGCAATATGCCGCCAACCTCGGCGGGTTGCCCGCCTGATGAGCCCTCTCGTTGTCCCACCGACGTGACCGTAGTGCGAGTCGTGCCCTAACTTCGCCCAACATGGAACTTCGACTCGACGGAAAATCGGCCCTGATCACCGGAGGATCCCGGGGAATCGGCAAAGCGATCGCCAAGACCTTCGCAGACGCAGGGGCCAAGGTCATGATCGTCTCCCGCAAGGCCGAGACTCTGGAAGAAGCTGCCGCCGAGATCGGCAACGGATGCCAATGGCTTGCCGGCAACACCGGCGATGCCGAAACCGCTGATGCGGCCATCGCCGCCACGATGGAGGCATTCGGCTCCGTCGACATCTTGGTGAACAACGCCGCGACCAATCCTTACGCAGGCCCCATGATCGATGTCGATCGCTCACGCTGGGACAAGACGATCCTGGTCAACCTGACCGCTCCACTCACGTGGACCCAGGCCGCATGGAATGCGTCGATGAAGGAGAACGGTGGTGTTGTCATCAACATCTCATCCGTTGGTGGTCTCTCCACCAGCCCCGTGCTCGGCGTGTACGACCTCACCAAGTCGGCCTTGATCCACATGACAGAACAGCTCGGTGCTGAACTCGGCCCCAAGGTGCGTGTCAATGCCATCTGTCCCGGCCTCATCAAGACCGACTTCGCCCGCATGCTCTGGGAGGGCGAGCGGGGCAAGGAAGTTGCTGAGCTCTACCCACTCAAGCGTCTCGGCGAGGTCGAAGACATCGCCGGCGCCGCGCTCTATCTGGCGGCCGAAACCGGCTCATGGATCACTGGTCAGCACATCGTCCTCGATGGTGGCGGCCTCGTTCGATTTAATGACGCCGAATACGACTAGCGGTACTAGCGCCTGACGCTCTGGCTCCCGTCACGTCGTCGGGCAGTCGTTAGGCCACACTGTGGGAGTGCGGACAACCGTTCGTGCTGGCCGATTGGCTGGCATCCCCATCGAAATCAACATCAGCATTATTGGCGTTGCTGCGTTTGTTATCTGGACGCTCGCGTTTCGGATCCTGCCGCAAGTCGACACAGACGCATCGCTCCAGGTGCGGCTTATCGCCGCCGTCGCGTGCTCTGCTCTGTTCTTCGTATCGATTCTTGGGCACGAGCTTGGCCACGCGCTCGTGGCCCGACGCCACGACGTGCAAGCGACGGCGATCACGCTGTGGCTGCTTGGTGGGGTGGCCAAGCTGGTTCGACAGGCCCCAACGCCCAAGGCGGAGTTTCAGATTGCCGCTGCCGGGCCGTTCACGAGCCTCCTCTTTGGGCTGGGTTTCGCTGGGCTCGCCGAGCTGTTGAGCGGTCGGCCAGAGTTTCGCCTCACCTGGGTCGTGCTTGCCTGGCTTGGCGCTGTGAACATCCTTCTGGCCATCAGCAACATGTTGCCCGCTGCCCCACTCGACGGTGGACGGGTGCTCACCGCTGCGCTCTGGAAGCGTCTGGGAGACGCCGAACGGGCACGCCTGATCTCGGGCCGCTGCGGACTCGTGCTCGGTGTTGCACTGGTCGTTGCGGCGCTCATCGCCGTCATCTGGCTTGGCGGCATCACCATCGGCTGGACCTCAACGCTCATCATGGGAGCCTTCTTGCTCGCCGCAGCACGGGGCGAGATTATCGGCGCTGCGGTCAGAGGGCGTCTGGAGCGGCTTTCGGTCAACGAATTAATGACCAACCACCCCAGTGCCGTTCACGGCAGCCAAACCATCGAACAGTTCTTGGTCACGACACCCCCGGGCGCCGGGGGCGTGGCCAGACCTGTTGTGCGATGGGACCGCACACCGGTCGGCTATGCCGTTCCCGATCACCTCGCCTCGATCGTTGGTCCGGAACGAAGCTGGACGACCCTCGCCGATTCGATGATCCGCACCGATCGGGTCCATCGGGCATGGGCCAACGAAACAGCAGCCGACGTGCTCGAGCGGCTCGACATTGACGAACGCAGCGTCGTGGTAGTGCACGATCCAGAAACCGGCGCCGAGATAGGCACTCTGTCTGATCACCAATTGCGTCGGACGCTTGCCTTGCCAGATGCGTGGGGCCGCCTGCCCGAACTCGAACCGCCAGACGCGGTCCCGTCTCCGGCCTAACCGCCCGGTGCTGTCTCCGGCCTAACCGTCCGGTCTCGCCGTTGGCGCTAGTGTTCGACCTCGATGGCAGGGACGGCCAACCAGGGCAACAACGACGCTCTCGACGAGCCGCTTACGGACGCCTCAGTGGTGAGCCCTGAAGAAGCCAACGTCCACATCCCTCCGTGGGTGCGCCGCGCCATTTTCTTGTGGTGGACAATTCTTGTCGGGCTGTGGCTCGCGCTCATCGTGGCTCGCGAGATTCGCGGCCTGCTCGTGCAACTAGCTCTGGCGCTGTTCTTGTCGTTCGCCCTTGAGCCCGTCGTTGACCGGCTCGGGGCCCGTGGCCTTCGTCGTGGACCGGCCACCGCCGTCAGCCTGCTGGTGTTGTTCCTGGCCACGGTGTTGTTCTTTGCCGCCATGGGCCAGCTCGTCGCCACACAGCTCACCGACCTTGTCGACAACTTGCCCGACTACCTGCGAGATGGCCAGTCGTTCCTTGATCGTCGCTTCGGCATTGAGGTCGAAGCCGACGATCTCATTGATCGATTCCAAGACGGCGGTGATGCCGCCGGCTACGCCACGTCGATCGCCGATCAGCTGTTGAGTGCAAGCACAACCATCGCGAGCTTGCTCTTCCAGACACTCACGGTCGCTCTCTTCACCTTCTATCTCACGGCGGATGGGCCACGGCTTCGTCGATCGATCTGCTCAATGCTTCCGCCTGCCCGTCAGCACGAGGTGCTGCGAGTCTGGGAACTCGCAGTCAACAAGACGGGTGCCTACATCTCGTCTCGCTTCATCCTGGCCGTGATCAGCGCGATTTATCACTGGATCGTGTTCACCGCTCTCGACCTCCCGTCGGCTGTCGCGCTTGCGCTGTGGGTTGGCCTCATCTCGCAGTTCATTCCCACGCTCGGCACCTACCTTGCTGGTGTCCTGCCGGTGCTCGTGGCCGTCGGTGTTGACCCGACAAAGGCGTTGTGGGTCATCGCCGCCGTCGTGGTCTATCAACAGGTCGAGAATTATCTGTTGCAACCTCGGATAACGGCGCAGACCCTCGACTTGCATCCGGCCATCTCCATTTTTGCTGTCCTCGCCGGCACATCGTTGTTTGGCGGCCCTGGTGCGTTGCTCGCACTTCCGGTCGCCGCCACTGCCGGTGGTTTCTTTGCGGCCTACATCGAACGCCATGAAGTCGTTCAGAATCGCCTAACCGTTCATGACAACAACGAAGCGGTCGATGAGGGTACAGACGCAAAGGTCCACAAGGATCTAGACTCAGACACAAGCTCTGACAAGAAGAGGGCGGCGGAACACAACGACCCTGAGGCGGGTTCCAACAATCATGGCTGATTACACCCCCACATCTGACACCGGCGTTTCCTTCTATTGGCGCCCCGGCTGTCCTTTCTGCATGTCTCTGGAACGTTCGCTGAACAAGGCCGGAGTTCCGCTTGATAAGAGGAATATTTGGGATGACCCAGACGCAGCTGCCTTCGTGAGGAGCGTTGCTGATGGGAACGAAACCGTCCCCACCATTGCCGTTGGTTCAACCTTCATGGTCAACCCAAGTGGCAAGCAGGTCATCAAGGCGATGGCCGAACAGACTCCGCACCTACTCCCGTAGAATGAAAGGCCACTCCCCCCAAAAGCTGGGAAAGTTCACCGGTCCGTCAGTTTCCCCTTATATTGGGCGACCGTTAAGGCACAAGCTGTCTGCAGCGGTCGGGCGGCCCTGAAAACTGCGCAGAGTGACGAGGTCGGGCGACCTCAACCAACCACCGCAATCAAGAAGAAAAGAGGGCGCCAGGATGTCGGAAGACACCGGCCGCAAAGCACTACACGCATACGTCAGCGACGGAGCTCACGATCAGTGGCACGAGTTCGCGGCGGAGCAAGGCGTCAGTGTTAGCGCGGTTCTAGAAGCACTTGCTCCCGAGCTCGATACCGAGCTCGAAACCTCCCAGGAGCCGTTGCGAGATCGACTGAGTGGCGTTGTCCGCTCGGCTCGCCGCATCGACGCGCAACGTCGCCGTCGACGTCGCTGAGTTCACGGGTTACGCAAGCCTGAACTGGCGATACAGCACACGACTCAGTTCTGGGTCTCCCAAGCGGAGGCCCGCAACAGATCCCCCAACGGGTTAGATTCCGACCCCGGGGGATCTTTCGTGTCCGCAACAGAAGAGACGATCAGCCTGACTGAGGCCGCCGAGGAGCTTGGCGTCCACTACATGACGGTCTACCGCCACGTACGCACTGGTCGCTTGCCAGCAACGCGGCTGCCGGTGGGGTGGTCGATCAACCGCCAAGATCTCGATGCCTACCGCAACCGAGACGCCGCGCTCCCCCTCGAAGAGCGTCAACGCCAAATCGAAGAGCGTCTCCTCAACGGAGACGATGCCGGTGTCTGGACCTACGTTGAGTCCGCGCTGGCCAGTGCGATGCCGGCCCAGGCCGTCCTGCGCGATCTGCTCATCCCGTCGATGCGCTCGATCGGCCAGCGCTGGCGAGGAGACGACCTCAGCGTGCTCGATGAACATCGCGCCACCTCGGCGATGACCGTCGTACTCGCCCGACTGGGCCCCCATGTCGCCCGCATTACGCCACGCCATGGCACCGTCGTGGTTGGCACGCCCGCCAATGACACCCACGCCCTCGCCGCCACAATGTTGGCCGAGCTGCTGAGAACTCACGGGTTCACCGTCATCGAACTCGGCGCGGCCACACCCCCCGAATCGTTTGCCGAACAGGTCGTTGCGAGTGCGCCGATCGGAGTCGTCGTCTCGGTCAATCAGACCGCTCCAGACGTGCACACGACGCTCATCGAGACAGTCGCAGCCATTCGCGCCGCAAGCGCCACCAGCTACATCGCCATCGGCGGACCAGGCATCGGCAACCTTTCCATCGACGATGTCGCCGCCGACGCGATCCACAGCGACGTCGAACTTTTGATCGACGACCTTGTGCAGCGGGAAATTCCTACGAATTGAACGGGCGAAGTCCGCCAGTTCGGTTCGTTTTTTGGGCATCATCTGACAAGCGGCTCCGCGGCAGAGGTCATCGAACATTTGTTCGATATCGTGAGCAAGAGTCGTCGTTCGGGCGAACTGAAGCGGGAAGGTCGAAGGCGAAAGTCTGCGGCGCAACTGTCAACGCAGCCCGTGCTCCCGCCTGCCGTCTCGATTCATCCCTTCGCTGAAAGGCCCGCATGGCATCACGTTCTCGGCCCCGGCAAACCGAACTGCTCCCCTACGCCCGCGAGGTCATCGACGTCCCCGTCGCCGACGAACTCGGCGAGTCGTTCCTGGCCTATTCGCTCTCGGTCATCCAGTCGCGCGCCATCCCAGACGTCCGTGACGGGCTCAAGCCGGTGCAGCGGCGAATCATGCACTCGATGAACGAGATGCGCCTGATGCCCGATCGCCCCCACCGGAAGTGCGCACACGTCGTCGGCGACGTCATGGCCAAGTTCCACCCGCACGGCGACAGCGCCATCTACGACGCACTCGTACGCCTGGGACAAGACTTCTCTCGCCCGGTCACGTTGGTTGACCCCCAGGGCAACTTCGGCAGCCTCGACGACCCACCTGCGGCCTACCGCTACACCGAGTGTCGCCTCACAGACGCCGCCCTCGACCTCTTGGCAGAGATCGATGAAGAGACCGTTGAGTGGCGCCCCACCTACGACGGCGAAACGCTCGAGCCCGCCTACCTACCTGGGCTACTACCCAACCTGCTTGTCAACGGCACATCCGGCATCGCTGTCGGCATGGCCACCAACATGCCGACGCACAACCTGGCCGAGATCTACGAAGCCATCAAGATCGTGATGGCCAAGCGTCGGCCAAAGCCAACCATCGACGAGCTCATGGCTGTCGTGCAGGGGCCCGACTTCCCCACCGGCGCCATGGTGGTCGACGATGATCTGCGCACCGCCTACGAAACGGGCCGGGGCACGTTCCGCATTCGAGCCACCGCCGAAATCGTCGATGTCACGAAGGCCCGCAAGGGCATCGTGATCACCGAACTCCCGTACCTCGTCGGCGTCGAGCGAGTGGTGGCGAAGATCAAGGAGCTTGTGCAGGCCGGAAAGCTCAACGGCATCTCAGACGTCAAGAACCTGTCTGATCGCACCAGCGGCCTTCGCCTCATCATCGAATGCAAGACCGGTATCAACCCACACGTGCTCTTGCAGCATCTCTACAAGCTCACGCCACTTGAAGAGTCGTTTGGCATCAACAACGTTGTCCTGGTCGACGGCGTGCCAACCACCCTCGGCCTCTACGACCTCTGCTGGCATTACATCGAGCACCGTCTCGACGTCATCGTCAAGCGGTCCGAATACCGGAAGCGGCAAGCCCAGGAACGCCTGCACAAGGTCGAGGGCTACATCATTGCGATCGACAACATCGATCGGGTCGTCGCCATCATTCGTGGCTCCGCCGACCGGGCTTCGGCCCGCGAGGCCTTGATGTCAGAGCTGACGCTTACCGAAATCCAGGCCGAGGCCATCCTCGAGCTTCGCCTCGCCAGGCTCACTGCGTTGGCCTACGACGAGCTCGTTGAAGAAAAGGTCGAGCTGCTCAAGACAATCGAGGAGCTCCAGAAGATCCTCGATTCCGAACAACGCCGCCGCACCATGGTGATCCGCGAACTCGGCGAGATGGTCGAGAAATACGGCACCCCTCGCCGCACCCGCATCCTCCAGCCCGGCGAGATCCCGGCGCTGGAAGCACTGCAGGAAGAGATCGTCACCGATCAACCAGACGATCCATGCGTCGTCAGCCTTGCCGCATCCGGTGTCGTCGGCCGCGAACCGCTCGGCAGCTCAAAGTCATACACGCCAGGTCGTCACGACGTCATCGAGTCTGTGGTGGTGAGTTCGTTGCGCCGATCGGTCGGCGCCATCACCTCAAACGGACGCCTTCTCCGCACCAACGTGCTCGACATCCCCGAGGTGGGCGGACGAAGCAGAGGACGCGATGCATCTGAAGTGTTCGCTGCCGATCGCGGTGAAGACATCATTGCTCTTGTCGACCTGCACGTTCCGGCCGATGGCGACAAGCAGAACGCCGATGACGACATCGAACTCTTCGTGCTTGTCACCGCGCTCGGCATGGTGAAGCGGGCCGAGCGTTCCGCCATTGCCGAGCTCAACAACGGGCGTCCGGTGATGAAGCTGAGCGATCGCGATCGCCTCGTCGCGGCACTGGCCGCCCCAGCCGGTTCTGACCTGATGCTCATCGCATCCGATGCCCAAACCCTGCGCACGCCCCTCGATGGCATCAGCGTGCAGGGCCCCGCTGCAAAGGGCGTTGCCGGTATCGGGCTCAAGGGAAATGCTCGCGTCACCGGCGCCGGCATTGTTGATCCAAGTCAAGAACTCTCGGTTGTCTTCACGGTGACAGATCGGGGAACAGCCAAGTCAACGTCTGTGGCCGAGATCCCGAGCAAGGGCCGTGGCACGGGTGGCGTTCGCATCACCAAGTTCCGAGATGAGTCCCGAATCGAATACGCCTGGGTTGGCGTTCCCGACCGCATCGTTGCCGTCGTTGGTCAAGAAGACGCTCCAACGAAGCCAGACAACGCACCAGAGTCGATCGCCATGAAGCCAACGCGACGTGACGGTGTGAGTTCTTCGATCCCTCGCCGAATTCTGCGCATCGGCACCCTACGGTGGTGAACGCGATGACAACGAAGAATGCGGCGACAACGAAAAAGAAACCTGCGGCGAAGAAGCCAGCGAAGGCGCGCAAGAAAAACAGCGACTACGACGCATCGAAGATTCAAGTCCTCGAAGGGCTCGACGCGGTGCGCAAGCGCCCCGGCATGTACATCGGCGGCACCGGCACCGAGGGTCTCCACCATCTTGTGTGGGAGATCATCGACAACGGCGTAGACGAAGCAGCTGCCGGCTATGCGTCTCACATCGAAGTCACGTTGCACAAAGACGGCTCGATCGAAGTGACAGACGACGGCCGCGGCATTCCGATCGACAAGAAGCCCGATGGCCGCAGCGCACTCGAGGTGGTCTTCACCGAACTCCACGCCGGCGGCAAGTTCGGCTCCGGCGCATACAGCGCATCGGGCGGTCTCCACGGCGTCGGCGCGTCGGTGGTCAACGCCCTTGCATCCAAGCTGGTTGCCGAAGTCGACCGAGACGGTTCCACCTGGCGCCTCTGCTTCAACGAGCGGGTGCCTGGCAACTACCTGAAGTCTGGCAGCTTCAAGGCTGGATCGAAGCTGGCCAAGGTCAAGAAGATCCCCGCCAATCGCACCGGCACCCGTATTCGGTACTGGCCAGATCTCGAGATCTTCGACGCCGAAAGCCGTCTCGAATACGACCTCATTCGCGATCACGTCGCCCGCGTGTGCTTCTTGGTTCCCGGACTGCACATCAAACTCCATGACCGGCGTGGCGCGGGCCGAGACCCAGAAGAATTCGTTGCTGCCGGCGGACTCGCCGACTACGTCGACTTTCTCTCTGTTGGTGAATCTGTCACCGACATCTTGACCATCCACGAAGAGACAAGCTTCGAAGAGAAGGTGCCCGTCGACGGCAAGATGTCGACAGTCACCCGGCCATGCACCGTCGACATTGCCGTGCGCTGGGTGCAGGGCTACGAACCCAACACGGTGAGCTTCGTCAACACCATCCCCACCTCAGAAGGTGGCACCCACGTCAAGGGATTCGAGCGAGCCCTGTCGAAGGTGGCCAACGACGTCCTGTTGAAGGACTACCGCAAGCTCAAGAAGTTGGCCAAGAGCGACAACGATCGGGCTACCCCAGCCGACGTACAAGAGGGGCTTGTTGCGGCCGTCAAGGTCACGTTCCCCGAACCACAGTTCAAGGGTCAGACCAAGCAGGAACTCGGCACGCCAGCCGTGCAGGGACTCGTCTACGACGCCATGAAGGCCGGGTTCACCGACTGGGCCAACGGCGGTGGCCGTAAGACCCAGATCAATGCCCTCAAAGAGAAGATGGCTCAAGCCGTTCTCAACCGGGTGCTGTCACGTCAACAACTCGAGGCCCGTCGAAAGGCGTCGAGCCTGTCGTCAAACGGCATGCCTGACAAGCTGGCCGATTGTCGCCTTCACGGACCCGATTCTGAGCTGCTGATCGTTGAGGGCAACTCGGCTGCTGGCCCGGCGAAGCAAGGGCGCGACGCCGAGATCATGGCCGTCCTCCCTCTGCGTGGAAAGGTCGTGAACGCCGGCAAGGCATCACTCAAGCAGGTGGTCGACAACGCAGAAGCGCAGGCGCTCATCACCGCGATCGGTGGCGGTTCAGGCCGCGACTTCGATCTCGAGGCGACCCGCTACGGCCGCATCATCATTCTCTGTGACGCCGACGTCGATGGCAGCCACATCCGCTGCTTGCTGCTCACCCTCTTCTTTCACCACATGAAGCCGCTGCTTGAAAGCGGCCGGGTGTTTGCAGCCCAGCCACCCCTCTTCGCCACGAAGATCAAGGGCGAGCAGGTGTACGCCTACACAGACGAAGAGCGCGAAGCACTCTCGACCGAGCACAACATCGAGCTCGGCAAGTGGAAGCGATTCAAGGGTCTCGGCGAGATGAACGTCGACGAACTGGCCGAAACCACACTGAACCCGGCAACCCGTGTGCTCAAGCGCATGACGATGACCGACGGTGCCGAAGCCGTGCAGGCCGCCGAATTGTTCAGCGTGTTAATGGGTAGCGACGTAGCCACTCGTAAAGACTACATCGTCGAGAACTCCGGTCTCATCGATCAAGAGCTGCTCGACATCTAGTACGTTCCCCAGCGTGAAGTGGCTTCGAAAACTTATGTTTTGGCGCGACGACGAGCCTGCATTCGACCCGGTTGACAATGTGGTTGAGGCCGTCGAGGGTTACACCGTCGACGGGTGCTTCACCCTGCCTGAGGACGATCCTGAAGCGCAGGCGGCAGCGGTTGTCGATGCACAATCCCCAGGTACTGAACAGCCCGAGTCAAGCTGACGTAGAGGTGCCGGAGGCCGCTCGATAGTGCGGCGATGGTTGCTGGCTCGATCACGATCACAGCATCGAACTCGAGCCCTTTCACTTGCTCAGGGTTGAGCAATGCGATCGCGTCGGCCCCAGGCAATCCGCGTCGGCCGATGCGCTCGATGGGCAGGTCCGTCGCCTCCTCCATCACGGATTCGATGGCATCGAGATCAGCGTCGACGGCCACGACGGCCACGCTGGTGGTGGTCTCTCGCACGGCGGAGATCTCGGCAATCACGGCTGGGCCGAACTCGCCGTCACCGACATCGATGATGAGCGGCGGCGCCCCGCCGGGTCGCACGGAACGGGCCGGTGTGACTCCAGGAGCAGCTTCGGGAAGCAACCGGTTGGCCACATCGAGGATCGATGCTGGCACTCGATAGCCGACGGTGAGCTCAGTCATCTGAACGAGCTCGTCATCGAGCGAGTGATCCATCGCGTGAAGTGCTCCGTCCCAGGTGCCGGGGGCGACCACCGACGTTGCTTGTGCCAGGTCGCCAAGAATGGTCATCGAACCGGCCCTGGCTCGACGTCGCAGCATGCGCAACGCCATCGCCGAAAGGTCCTGCGCCTCGTCGACCACCACATGGCCGTACGTGGTCGCCACGCCAGCCGTCAGAGCCGTTGCCTCGTCAAGAAGCCCCATGTCGGCATCGGTCCATTGCTCCTCTGCGAGCTTTGATGACGCCTTCCGTTTGATGAGCGCCTGCTCGTCTGCCGTCAGCTGACCTTCAGCCGCCACCTTCAGCCGCGTTGGCGAACCGAGCAGCTCGCGCACGATGACCGCGGCCGACATCGTCGGCCACATCTTGTCGAGGTCCTTCTTGAACGTTGCGTCGGATTGGAGTGACCGGGTGAACGTCGCCTGTGTTCCGGTGTCGACTCCCGCTCGCTGGCTGTGTCGGCGCCATGCTTCCTGCACAAGCATTTGCCGAAAGACGTCACGAGCATCGTTCGCAGGCAGATTGCGGGAGAGCGCCGTCTTCTGCAGTTGCTCAACCTCGCTGCCATCGAGCCGCACAACGTTGATGCCAGATCGCAGTTCGAGGCCTTCAGCCGGGACTGAGATGCGAGATCGGATCGACTGCGCAATCACGGCGGCCATCCGCAGGTCGCCTTTGAGAGCTGTGACAACGTCGTTGTCACTCGCCCGAACGCGAAAGCGAGCACCCAGCAGTGCTGGGGCCGTCGTTTGAATGACGGACGTTTCACCGAGCGACGGCAAGACGTCGGAGATGTATCGCAGAAAGACAGTGTTTGGGCCGACCACAAGCACCTGCGTGTCGGCGAGGAGCTCTCGGTGTTGGAACAGCAGGTAGGCAGCTCGATGCAATCCAACGGCCGTCTTTCCGGTTCCCGGCCCGCCCTGCACGATAAGCAGCCTGCCGAGGTCGGCTCGGATGATCTCATCTTGTTCTGCGGCGATCGTGGCGACGATGTCGCGCATCTGCCCTGATCGAGCGCGATCAAGTTCGGCCAAGAGTGGATCCGGAAGCCCGCTACCGCCGCTGCTTTCCGGATCAGTGAGGTCTTCGTCGAACAGGGCAACGACGGTGCGATCGTCGATGCTGAATCGTCGACGATGCACAAGCCCACACGGGTCGACCGAGGTCGCTCGGTAGAAGGCGGCCGACACCGGGGCCCGCCAGTCGAGAATAACGGGCTCGCCGTTGGCGTCTTCCACGTGTCGGCGCCCGACATACCAGCGATCGCCGATGGTCGCTCCGTATCCCTCTTCTTCGATGCGGCCAAAGCACAGCGGTCCGGCCCCAACCTTCAGGTCGTTTTCGCGCTTACGAAGGTGCCACTGGGCGACTCGAGCGTCGGCGGTGTTCTCATCTCGAACGGCGCGATCGCTTACCTGCCGGGCGGCCTCAGCTCGACCCTGCATCTCGTCGAGGCACGCATGCGCCCGATCGAGAACCTCTTGTTCGGCCTTCAGCTCCTGCTCAGACATGAACCGAGCAACTTAGGGCATCTGTGGTTGCCCTGGCTGGCCAATTTCTGAAAGGCCAAGCTCTGGAGCGATTCGGCCACCGAGCGCCCGATACAGGAAGAACAATCCGACGCCCCATATTGCCGACGTGAACCCACCGAGGATGGCGCCAACGACCTGCAGAGCCAGGAAGAACGGGGCGTTCGATGCTCCGAACAGATCGGCCACGATGATGATCGATGCCTCGGGATCAACTTGGTCGCCGAACGCTCCGGTGATGATGCTGCCCGTGAGCTGGATGCCAACCAGCAGGGCGACCAACAACAGGATCCGTCCCAGAATCGGCATGAACTTGCCACCGGTGAGCTGCCACGACGAGGCAAACGAATTGACGCCCCGCGGGCCGACCGCCGCTCCGGTGGACACAAGCGAGAGTCGAACGCCGACATAGAGAGCAACGGCGACAAAAGCCAAGAACCCAAGGATCACAGCACCCACACCGCCAACTGATGCGCCGGCCGCGATGAGCAACACAAACGCAACGCCAAGCACGATGTAGACAAGCACGAGTCCGAGGAACGCGCCAAGCACTCGGGGAAGCCTCAATACGGCATGAACCAGAGAATCACCCCACGGCAACGGACTGCCAGCTTGTGCGTTTCCCGCCTGGTGCACGATCGCAGCAGCAAGTATGAGCCCCGACAGGGTGGACAGCAGGAACGACCCGAAGAACAGGTACCCAGCCTCGGCCGAGAATCCTTCGAACTCGAACGTGTTATTGGCCTGGTCGTTGATGATCGTGAGGCCCTTGAGCGCCTGCCACATGAGGATGCCGCTGAGCATCGCAACCGGCACTGAAATCACCACGGTGAGCGTGAAGAGGTGACCGGCCCGAGCCCGAATGACATCCATGACCGAGGACAACCACGGACCGATCGGCTCAAGACCGTTGTCGCCAAGTGGGGGCCCGGTTGATGGACCGCCGGGAGGGAGGTTGCTGGCGGCGTCACCAGACAACGTTGCCTGCGTCCACTGTGTGCCATCCCACCAGCGGTGCTGGCCCGCGTGTTCTGGGTCGGCGTACCAGCCCGGTACCGGAAGCGACTGCTTTGGCCCGAGTGGATCCTGGTCTGGCACATTTGTCATGCGTTCGTTGCCTCTTCGGGGGGTCGACGCTCGTCGAGTTCGACCACAACGGCGGAGTGATCTGATGGTACGACACCATCGTGAGCCTCGAGACCCGCGACCCGGGCCGACACCGGGTTACCGGTTGGCTTGGGCCGGGGCCATGAGGTCATCACGTAGTCGAGCCGGCGCCTCGGCCACTGCGCGTCTGGCGAGTGCTGGTTGTCGCGCGTCCAGGTGTAGCCGGGGCCATCGCCAACCGCGGCCCACGCATCGGTGAAGACCAGTCCTGGCTCGTACGGCGGGGCGAGCCCGGTCAGCCGTCGGATCTCGTCAGACTCGGCCACTGCGTTGAAGTCACCGGCCAGGATCAGCGGATAGTTCATGTCTGCAGGCTCGCCGATCATCGGGCGAACCCACGCCATGATGTGTTCGAGCTGAGCCTGGCGAGTGAGGGAACCGTCATAGCGCCAATCGAGATGCGTGCACAGCAGCCACAGCTCACCGGCTGGACTGTCTACCTGCGCGACGACGGCTGAGCGGTGCCCAGGCGTTCCATCGGGTCCGGGCAAGATGAGCGTCTCGTGGTGAGCGATCGGCCAACGACTCAAGATGGCGTTGCCGAACTCGTGCCGGCGGCCATCGGCTCGAACGCTGCGGGCCACGTGGTAGCCAAACTGGTCGCCAAGCTCGTGCGCTTGATCGACGTCGTCTGACGCCCACACCTCCTGCAGAAACACAAGATCCGCGTCGACGCTTGCCAACTCGGCAGCAATCGCAGGCTGGCGCTCTTCCCACGGACCAAACCGCCACCAAAGGTTCCATGTGAGCACGCGCATGGATCGACGCTACCGGCGAGGTCGCGGCCGCGCTGCTTCTGTCCGCCCGACTCGAGATAGCCCGCTGATTCTCCGTCGACACAAGGTCATCTTCTACGCTCATCGCCGTGGGTGAATCCGAACAAGCGGCGGCGGTCGTCGATGAGCAAACGCCGACCATGTCGTTAACCGACGCCGCTGAGCGGCTTGGCGTTCACTACATGACGGCCTATCGATACGTCAGACTCGGCCACTTGCGAGCCGAAAAGGTCGGAACCGAGTGGCGGATCTTGCCAGAAGACCTCGCTGCCTACGTCGCTGATGGTCCCCTTGCCAAGGCGCCCCCGACCGAGCACGATCTCAAGCAGGCCAAGCTCGACTTGCAGCAAGCACTTGTTGACGGCGACGAAGCAGCCGCATGGCAGGTCGTTGAACCAATCCTCGAACGAGTAGACGACGCAACCGTGTTGCACACGTCGCTTCTTGGTCCAGCGTTGGCTGATATCGGTGAGGCCTGGGCTGCCGGCAACCTCACCATTGCCGCCGAGCATCGGGCCACCGCCGTGGCCAGACGACTCATCGGCCGAGCTCGACCGTGGTTTCGTGGGCCGGGACGCCGCCGCGGTCTGGTCGTCGTGGGTGCGCCAGAGTCCGATCATCATGCGCTCCCAACGGCCCTCTTCGCTGATCTGGTTCGAGCGGAAGGTCCGGACGTCATCGACCTCGGGGCACAAACACCGGCCTCAACCTTTGCCGACGTGGCTCGAGAAACGTCAGGTCAGCTTGTGATCTCTGTCGTCGTCACGCACCTGGGAGCGCTCGACGACGTTCGTCAGATTGCGAGCGCCGTACACGAGGCAGACCCGACGGTTCCCATCCTCATTGGCGGCTATGCCGTACCGGACGAGGAAACGGCCATGGCACTCGGCGCGACGCACTGGTCGAAGTCGAATGACGATGCCGCAACGCTTGTGGGCGAGCTCATCCAGCTGTAGATCGTCCGGGTGCGGTGGGCATCTGCGCCGAGCATCGGGCGCCGACCGGCAGAACTAGCTTGCTTCCACCCACGGGTCGGGCTCTTCGGCGTACACCACGCCTCGGCCTTCCTTGAAGGCAAGATCTCGGGCGGCGATGACCGACCGACGAGATGGCGATCGAGGGGCGTATCCGGCCGCTGCTCGCTCTTCGTCGTTTTCTCCGCCCCAGAACCCGTGTTCGTGGTTGAGACGAGCATTGCGACGGCACGGGAGCATGACGGGGCACACCATGCAATGCGACATCGCAAGGCGCTCCCGTTCAACTCGCCGCTCTGGCCGCTCTGCTGCTGGGCCAAAGAAGACCTCGGTCAAGCCACCGCAAATGGCGTGTTTCGCCCAGTCGGTGTCGGCTTCCTCACTGATTGAGAAGTCGGTGTCCATGGTGGGGGTTCTTCACTCGCTTTGGGGCGGGATCGAGGTGACATGACGAGCTCTTACCACCTCACGCATCGTTTTAGCACTAAATCACCTCGGTTGTAAAGAGTCGACACGCAATCGGGCGGCTGCGTCGCGAGGATTACGCCGTATCAAGGCCCAGAATGACGTCGTGCGCGATCCCCAAGCCCTGCTGTTCCTGTCGTTCGGTGGCCCTGAGCAGCTCGACGACGTCATTCCGTTTCTGCGAAACGTGACCAAAGGCCGCAACGTGCCAGACGAGCGGTTGGCGGAGGTCGCCACGCAATACGAGATGTTTGGCGGACGATCGCCGATCAATGAGCAGAACCGAGATCTCATCAATGCGCTCGAGGCTGAGCTCAACGCGAATGGCCACGACCTGCCCATCTACTTCGGCAACCGCAACTGGGAGCCCTACGTCGGTGACACGGTGGCCACCATGCGGGCAGACGGCATCGAGCGAGCCTTGGTGTTCGTCACGTCAGCCTTTGGGTCGTACTCCGGATGCCGTCAATACCGTGAGAACCTGGCTGAGGCCATCGGCGATCACGACGACATTGAGCTTCAGAAGCTTCGCCTCTTCTATAACCACCCAGGGTTCATCGAGCCAGCTGCCGCCAACGTGGCCACCGCGATCGCCAGCCACACCGCTCCCCCGCGCATCGTGTTCACCGCCCACTCGATTCCTCATTCGATGGCCGCGTCGTGCGATTACGAGTCACAGCTCAACGAAGCAGCGCAGCTGGTTGTCGACCAACTCGACCCTGCCACGCACGCCGGCTGGGACTTGGTCTTCCAAAGCCGAAGCGGGCCGCCCCACATCCCGTGGCTGGAGCCAGACGTCAACGATCATCTCGCGACACTTGCTGAGGCTGATGGCGCGTCGCCGGTCACGCTCGTGCCGCTCGGGTTCATCAGTGACCACATGGAGGTGATGTTTGACCTCGACACCCAGGCCGTTGAGACAGCCAACGGCCTTGACCTCAGCATGAACCGAGCCCACACCGTCGGCACCGCCCCTCGGTTTGTCACGATGATCCGCGAGCTCATCGAAGAGCAAACGAGCGACAAAACTCGGCTGTTTATCGGCAGTGCAGGGCCATGGCCCGATCAGTGTCCAGAAGGCCACTGCATGACCGCCAAGCGCCCAGCTGGAGCTGGCAGACCCGGCTAGCGACAGACCTAACTAGCGACCGACCCGGTTAGCGATTACAGACCCCAGGGAGGCTGATTGCGACTCACTCGCCATGCCGCAATCTCTCGGCCCGTGTCTGTCGACGGCGTGGCGTCAACGAACGGCCACAGCTCTTCGGCCACCCGCCGCCAGTTGGCGGTTGCTTCGAGCCGAGCGAAGAGTCCCATCAGTCCAAGCGTGATGCGCTGCAAAATCACAAGCGACGGCGGCACGTTGAGCTCTTTCAGAAGTTCGCCTTGCGGCCCATCGGCGTCGAACAGCTGCTTCACACCGGCGGCGGCGTACTCCTCGTCGATGGTCACGAGACCATCGGTGAGCACGTAGCGATAGAAGAAGCGGAAGTAGTCGCCGACTTGCTCATCGGTGAACGGAGCGTCACGGCGTATCAGATCAGCGTCTTCGACGATGCCTCGGAACTTCGGCATGTCGCCATCGATCACCATGGCCTGAATGAGCTCTTCGAAGAGTCGGGTTTCGGACGGGGTGAAGCGCTTGACGAGCCCGAAGTCGAGGAACGTGACCCGGCCGCCCTTCTCGAACAGATAGTTGCCTGGGTGGGGATCGCCGTTGAAGGCGTGAAGGCGATAGATCGAGCCGAACGAGAATCGGAAGATTGTCTCGGCCGCCAGGTTCTTCTCGTCGGTCGACCAGGTCATGACCTCGTCGAATCGGACGCCCGACGCGAGATCAGATGTGAGGATGCGGCCGGTCGACAGGTGGTCGACGACATGCGGAACCGTGATGAACGGATGCCCGTCGAAGAACTCTGCGAAGTAGCGCTGGTTCCGCGCCTCGGCTTCGTAGTCGAGCTCTTCGATCAACCGCGACTTCAACTCGTCGACGATTGGTCCCGGCTGCATGCCGGGGAACATGGCCGAGAGACCTCCGAACAGCCACCCGGCGTTGTCGAGATCGGCGCTCACAGCGTCGGCAACGCCCGGATACTGAATCTTCACCGCAACGGCGCGCTCATCGCGGGTGATGGCGCGGTGCACCTGTCCAATCGAGGCTGATGCGATTGGTACCGGGTCCCACTCGAGGAAGAGCGAGTCGGGTGATTCGCCGAGTTCACGCTCGATCTGTTCTGCCGCCAGCTCGGGGCTCATCGGCGGGGCATCGTGCTGCAGCGACGCCAGGGTTTGACGGACGTGATCTGGGAGGCCCGTGTCGATGTAGCTGGCCATCTGGCCAATCTTCATCATCGCGCCCTTCATGTTGCCGAGTTCAGCCGTGACGTCGGCCGCCGTCTTCATCTGAAACTCGGTGTCGAGGGCTTCTTTCCGCTCGGCCGACGCGAACGTCGTTTTCGCCTTGTGCAGCGCGAACCGGCCGCCACTGCGAGCACCAAGCCGGGCGATTCGTAGATTTCGATCGACCATCCGCCCGCCCGAAACCGGCGAGGCTGACGAGCGACCTGAGAGGTACTGCCGACCGGCAACGACCGCGGCAATACCGACGGCAACGCCGCAGGCGAGGGGGACAATTCGACGGGAACGGGAGCCAGAGGAAGGCACGGGTGGCAGCGTAGACGTGGCCAGGCGCAGGCCGGGCGACGGCCCGACTACCGTGGCCACGGTGATTCCAACCCTGATCACCCAGCGCCTCGCTTTGCGGGTGTGGAGGCCCACAGACTTGCCTGCGTATCAGGCGATGTCGGCGGACGCCGACGTGATGAAGTTCATCGGCGATGGCGTCCCACGAAGTCCGGAACAAGCCGCGAGTTCGTTCGAACGAATGACCGAAGGCTGGCGCAAACATGGCTTCGGCGTCTTTGCCGTCGAGCATCTCGAAACAGAGTCACTCATCGGCCTGTGCGGACTCGAACAGGTCGACCCCTCGGTGCAGAGTGCGCTCGGAGCCGAGCGAGCGATCGAAATCGGCTGGCGGCTCGATCGTGAGCGTTGGGGCCAGGGCTACGCAACAGAAGCTGCGGCCGCGGCAGCCGACTGGGCGTTTTCGCAAGAGGCCAACCTCGACCTAGCCCGACTCCTCGCCATCATCCAGGTGAAGAACAGTCCATCGATCCGTGTGGCCGAACGTCTCAAGATGACCCACGAGCGACGCACCATCGTGCCGGGTCATCAACAGTGGATCGACGTTTTCGAACTCGACCGAGCGGGGTGGACCACGCCGGCCGGCCGCCACAACGACTCTGCGACTTCAACACCCGCGACCTCAGCGCATGAGTAGTCGTGTTCGCCGCCTAACCGACCACGAGCTTGACGTCTACGACGTCGTCGACAGAGAGCTCGCGGCAAAGGTTCGCGTTGTCGACATCCCGCTCGTGCCTGGCGGGTTCGCCGGCATCACGCTCGGTCGATTTGTGTGCCTGGCCGAACCGCAACCGACAACCGGCACCAGCACGCTGCTGGCCCACGAGCTTGTCCATGTGCAGCAATGGCACGACGAGGGAATCCCGAAATTCCTCTGGGCGTATCTGCGCTCGTTTACGAGCGGGCTACGCACGCACCGGTCGTGGAACCAGGCCTATCGGCACATTCCTCATGAGGTTGCCGCCCGTGCTGCTGCCGACCACTGGGCCCAACGTCAGAACCAGCGGCGCTGATCAGTTCGCAGCGGCATAGGTGTCGCGCAGCTGCCGTTTGAGAATCTTGTTCGAACCCGTCTTGGGGATCTCATCGGCGAACTCGATGCGACGAGGAACCTTGTAGCCGGCGAGATGCTCTCGAGCGAACGACTCGACGCCTGCTGCATCAAGCCCGGCCGTTCCCGGCTCGTCGTTGGTCACCACGATGGCGCAGACCGACTCACCCCACTCTTCTGATGGGATCCCGATCACCGCAACCTCGTAGATCTGAGGATGACGCTCGAGCGCCGCTTCGATTTCAGCCGGATAGATGTTCATGCCACCGCTGATGATCATGTCCTTCTTGCGGTCACAGATGTAATAGAAGCCCTCGTCGTCGCGATACGCGATGTCGCCAACCGTCTGCCAGCCGTCTCGTTCGTCTGCGAGGAACTTCTCTTCCGCCTTGTAGTACGTCTCGAGCACCGACTCAGCTCGCACGTAGAGCTCGCCAGGCGTGTTGTTCTCGGTGACCTGGTTACCGTCGTCATCAAACAGCGCGATCTCAACCATCGGTGCGATCTTGCCGCACGATCCCGGCTTGCGCATTTGGTCTTCTGGGGCCAAAACCGTGTTGACGCCGAGTTCGGTTGAGCCGTAGACCTCCCAAAGCGACTCAGGCGGGAAGTTCTCGACGTACGACTCTTTCAGGGCGAACGACCACGGAGCAGCGTTGGCGATCATGATCTTCATCGACGAGGTGTCGTACTTGGCCTTTGTCTCCTCGTCGAGGTTGCACACCATGCGCACTGGTGTCGGGGCCGAGAAGGTCGACGAGCAGCGATAGGTGTCGATCAGGCGGAGCCAATCCTCAGCATCAAACTTGTGCTGCACCACAACGGTGTTGCCCAGACGATGGGCGATGGCCGCGAATGCACCAGGCCCGGAGTGATACAGGGGGCCGCAGGTGATGTACACCAGCCCGGCCTCGTAGCCGACGAGATCGAGCAGGGCCTGCCGTTGTTCGAGGCCGACGCCTGTTCGCTTGACTGCGCCCTTCGGATTGCCGGTCGTACCGCTCGTGTAGATCATGGTTCCCGCCAGCGACTGGTCACGCACAAGCGGCACGTCAGGTCCGAGGAAGTCTGACTCGGCGATCTGACCGTCAGGCAATACCGACGGCTCGGACGGCCCGTCGAAGATGACGACCGTTTCGACTTTCGGAATCCGATCGCGGATTCGATCCAGGAGCGGCGCATAGGCGACGTCAGCCCACACGAAGACGGCGTCAGAATTGTCGATCACATAGACCGATTCGTCATCCGTGAGCCGGTAATTCAACGGCACAGCAACAACGCCAGCCTTGCGGGCGCCGTGCATGAACGCCATGAGCTCAAGTGAGTTCTGCCCGAGCCAGAGCACCTTCTCGCCAGGGTCGACCCCGCTCTCGGCCAGGCCGTTCGCGATCTGATTGGTGTATCGGTCGAGCTCACCGAAGTTCATGGTTCTCGCCAGCCGGCCAGGCCGATCGTCGATGATCGCGATCTTGTCTGGCAGCGCTTGAGCGTGTGCGGTGAGCGAGTCC
>CALLGK010000043.1 GCA_938009905.1 uncultured Acidimicrobiales bacterium
GACTTCAGAAACGCAAAGCGCCCGGAGCCAGTGACCCCGAGCGCTCTACAGAATTCATGGTGTGCTCAAGGCTGGAACCCAGCCACGTTTGCGTGGCGAGGGACGAGCCAGCCCCGAACAAGCTCCCTATCGCGAGTAGCGCTCTGCGACAGCGGAGCCAATGTAATTGCTAGTTGCGGCCTACGTCTGTGTGATCGGACGGCTTCGGACCGTTGTCCCGCTGGTAGCGAGCAATCTCGGACCGGCCGACCACCATGTGATGCACCTCGTCCGGGCCGTCAGCCAAACGCAGCGTGCGCTGTGAGTGGTACATGTCGGGCAGTGGCGTCCACTGCGAGACGCCTGTGGCGCCGTGCATCTGGATGGCCTGGTCGATGATCTTGCAGACACGCTCAGGAACCATGGCCTTCACGGCGCTTACCCAGACACGAGCTTCGGCGTTGCCCATGAGGTCCATTGCCTTGGCGGCCTTGAGCACCATGAGACGCATGGCCTCGATCTCGATGCGGGCCCGAGCAATGATCTCGGTGTTGCCGCCGAGCGCCACGAGTGGCTTACCGAAGGCTTCACGGCTGAGGCCACGGGTGACCATGAGCTCGAGTGCCTTCTCGGCCGCACCAATCGAGCGCATGCAGTGATGGATACGACCCGGGCCAAGACGGAGCTGGGAGATCTCGAAGCCGCGGCCTTCGCCGAGCAGCATGTTCTCTTTGGGCACCCGCACGTCGGTGAAGTCGATGTGCATGTGGCCATGCGGAGCGTCGGTCTTACCGAACACGTGCATGGGACCGAGGATGGTCACACCAGGCGTGTCGATCGGGACCAGGATCTGACTCTGCTGGAGGTGTGGCGGTGCGTCCGGGTTGGTCCGGCACATCACGATCATGATCTTGCATCGCGGATCGCCGGCGCCCGAGATGTAGTACTTCTGGCCGTTCATGAGGTACTCGTCGCCATCAACCACGGCGCTGAGCTGCACGTTCTTGGCGTCTGACGAGGCGTGGTCTGGCTCGGTCATGGCGAACGCTGAGCGGATCTTGCCGTCGAGCAGTGGTTCGAGCCACTGCTTCTTCTGCTCTGGCGTGCCCACTCGTTCGAGCACTTCCATGTTGCCGGTGTCGGGAGCAGCGCAGTTGAGCGCCTCGGAGGCGAGACGCACCTTGCCGAGCTCGGTTGCGATGTAGGCGTAGTCGAGGTTGGTGAGGCCACCGACCTCTGAGTCGGGAAGGAAGAAGTTCCAGAGGCCGTTGGCCTTGGCCTTCTCTTTCACCTCGTCGAGCATCTCGAGCTGGCCTGGGGCGTAGCTCCACTCGTCTTCCTTGTTGGCATCAAGCTCGTGGAACTTGATCGACATCGGCTCGACGTCTTCTTTGATGAAGATCTTGACCTTCTCAAGGAAGGGACGAGCCTCCTCCGACATGGCCAACTGGTTGAGTTCGCCGTCGAAGTCGTCCAAATTCATGGGCTGCACTGGCATGTGGGAGGTCCCCCTTGAGGATTGCGAGCAAAATCTGCTTCTCTGCAGTTCAACCTGCATCTTGGCACCGACCGGTGGTCGAGTGCGAAGTGGGAGCCGGGCAAATCTTGGGCAAGCCCCATCGAGACGGGAA
This sequence comes from uncultured Acidimicrobiales bacterium, assembly GCA_938009905.1. GTDB lineage: Bacteria > Actinomycetota > Acidimicrobiia > Acidimicrobiales > SZUA-35 > CALEWY01. Next base: position 1,611 of record CALLGK010000043.1, read on the forward strand.
CAACAGTCGTTTCGGGCCGTCGTAGCGACGTGTGTGAGAATGCACGAATGAACAGCCCAAGCAGCACCGATGCCGGCACGGACAGCGAACCAACGAGGACGGCCTTCCGAACGTGTCCGCTGTGTGAGGCGGGCTGTGGCCTTCAAATCACGGTGAAGGGCGAGGGCGCCAATCAAGAAGTGACTCACATCCGGGGCGACATGCAAGACGTGTTCTCGAAGGGGTTCATCTGCCCCAAGGGGTCGACGCTTCGCCAGTTCCAGTCAGACCCCGACCGGCTGCGGCGCCCCGTCGTGAAGCGAGATGGCGAGTTCGTCGAGGTCGAGTGGGACGAGGCGTTTGCCACGATTGCCGCTGGTCTGATGCCGATTCTTGACGAACACGGCCGCGACTCGGCTGCCATCTACCTCGGCAATCCGGGCGCTCACTCCATCGCGCCGATGATGTACAACCGCAACCTCATCAAGTCGCTGGGCACCCGTAACCGGTTCTCGGCCTCGACGGTTGACCAGCGTCCGAAGGAGATCTCGGCCGCCCTCATGTTTGGCTCGGTTGCCGTACCGGTGCCCGATCTCAATCGGACAGATCACATCATCCTCCTCGGTGCGAACCCCTACGCCTCGAACGGCTCGCTCTGTACAGCTCCGGACTTTCCTGGCCGACTCGAAGCCATTCAGGCACGGGGTGGCAAGGTGGTCGTGATCGACCCTCGCCGATCAGAGACGGCGCTTAAGGCCGACGAGCACGTCGCCATTCGACCCGGCACCGACTCGCATCTGCTCGCCGCGATCGCCAACGTGTTGATCACTGATGGCTTGGCTGACCCATCCCACGTCGCCGAGCACTGCAACAACCTCGACGATCTGCCAGCCCTCCTCGCTCCGTTCACGCCGGAAGCCGTCGAGTCGATCTGCGGCATCGACGCAGCTCACATCCGCACCATCGCCACCGAGCTTGCGTCGGCAAAGACTGCAGCGGTCTATGGCCGCATCGGCACCTGCACACAAGAGTTCGGGACGTTGGCCTCGTGGCTGGTCGACATCGTCAACATCTTGTCTGGCAACCTCGACAAAGTCGGCGGCGCCATGTTCTCGAAGGGAGCAGTTGGACAGCCGTCGACCAAGGGCAAGCCAGGCTCTGGCCGTGGCTTCCGCATGGGCCGGGCAACGTCACGAGTGGGCAAGCACTCCGAAAGCCTCGGCGAGTTCTCTGTGGCCGCCCTTCCGGAAGAGATCGAAACCGAAGGCCCAGGCCAAGTGCGAGCGCTTGTGACCGTGGCCGGCAACCCGGTGTCGTCCAACCCGAACTCGGGACGGCTCGACGCAGCGCTCGGCTCGCTTGAGTTCATGGTGTCTGTCGATCCGTTCATCAACGAGACAACCCGCCATGCCGACGTGATCCTGCCGCCTCCTCCCCCGCTGCAGAAGAGCCACTACGACCTGGCGCTTCTCAATTTCGCGGTCCACAACGTGGCCAACTACTCCGAGCCGGTACTGCCGCTCGACGAAGGCCAGCTCAGCGAAGGCGCGATCATGCTTCGCCTTGCTGCCCTGTTCGACGGTGCAGATGTCAGTGAACTTGAAGCTGCGGCCGCCGCAAGCGACGAGGGCGCAGCCCGCGCCATGCTCGCCTCAGCCACCCGTGACGAATACGGCAAGGTCCACGGTCGAGACGTCGACGAGATGTTCGAGCAGCTCAATGGCGAGTCCGGACCCGAGCGCCTGCTCGATGTGATGCTGCAGACCGGTCCGTACGGCGCGGGCTTTGGCGCCGACCCCGATGGCCTGTCGCTGGCCACGCTGCGAGCCAACCCCAATGGGGTCGACCTTGGGGCGCTCGAACCAGAGCGCATTCCCGATCTGCTCCGCACACCGTCAGGCAAGATCGAGCTGACGCCGGAGCAGATCCTCGGCGACATGCCTCGCCTTGTCGCTTCGCTCGATCGCGACTGGGACGACACGATGGTGCTGGTGGGTCGTCGCCATGTGCGCTCGAACAACTCGTGGATGCACAATGTGCCGGTGCTCATGAAGGGTCGCAACCGCTGCACGATGCAGATGCACCCCGAAGACGCCGAGCGGCACGGAGTCGACGACGGCGCACCAGCGCGGGTTGCCTCCCGGGTTGGTGAGGTGATCATTGACGTCGAGATCACCGACGGCATTCGCCCCGGCGTGGTGAGTATTCCGCATGGCTTTGGCCAGAACATGCCGGGCGTGAAGCTTCGTACGGCAACCGAGTATCGGGGCGTCAACACCAACGTGTTGACCGACGAGTCGTTCCGAGACGAGCTGAGCGGCAACATCGCACTCAACGGTGTGCCGGTCACGATCACGCCCGCCTAGCTCAGGGCTGGGTAAGCAAGCGCGGCCGATCAGCGGAAAACGCGGCGACAGCCCGCGCCGATGAGATCGGCCGCAAAGGCCAGCAAGATCAGGGCGCCGATCACTCCCGTGACGGCTGCGAAGTCGCGGGCGGCAAGATGTTCATTGATCAGCTGGCCGAGGCCACCTGCGCCCACCACTCCCACCACGACGGTTTCGCGAACGATCACTTCCCATCGATACAGCGACAAGGCGATCAGCCGAGGCGTGGCCGTTGGCAGCGCCCCGTAGAGGAACGCGCTCGTTGGGCCTGCGCCCGTGACGAGCAGTTGATCGGTAGGCAAGATGTCGCGGTCTTCGAACGAGTCGGCGAAGAGGCGGCCCAGCACGCCGAGGTTGTAGATCGCGAGTGCGATGGCGCCTGGCCACAGGCCGGGGAAGAAGATGAGCACGGCGAGGAAGGCCCAGATCGGCGGCGGCACCGCTCGGGCGAGCAGCAGGAGCAAGCGGGTGACCATGGCGACCACCCGTTGCGCTGGCCCCGCCGTAAGCGCAACCTCTGTCCGCCGCCTGCTCACGATGGCCGCTCCGATGCCACCAACAACCGAGATGGCGAGGGCAAGGAGTGAGAGGGCGACGGTGTCGATGGTCGACCCGACGAGTTCTGACCAGCCGCCAGGACCGAGCCGAGGTGGGAGCAGATCGCGGCTGAAGTCGTTGGCCAGTGACCGGGAACGTTGCGACCACAACACACCAGGGTTCACCCGCAGCCACAGGGCGGCCGCTGGCACCAGCAGCAGAACGGCCAGCATCGAGAAGCGGTGAACAGCAGCGGCGCTCGATCGACGAACCGTGGTCGACCAGCGATCGATCAGCCCGCTCAAGATCATGAGCGCCACGATCAAGGTCCAGATCTCGTGATAGCGAAGCGTCTCGAAGCTCAAGTCGAGCTGAAAGCCAAGGCCCCCAATGCCAACGACGCCGAGCACCGCCGCGGCCCGCACCGCGCACTCGAGTCGATAGAAGGCGTACGACTGCAGATCTTGGCGAACCGTCGGCAGGA
>CALLGK010000044.1 GCA_938009905.1 uncultured Acidimicrobiales bacterium
CGAGACGACCCTCCCAATACTCAAGACCTTCTGCATCGCCAGCTCGGCCGAACGCATCCTGGTAGAGCTGGGCGAGGAAGTCGGCGTCTGTTTGCCCGTCGGGATATTTGGCCTCGCGCTCTGGTGATGCCATGAAGATCGCCAACATCACGTCTGGATCGAGCCCGTCGTTGAGGCGGCTGATCCAATAAGCCAACCCGTCGGGCTCTGGTGACCGGCCGAGCACCGTGCGATACGCACGCTCGACGAGGCCGACCGTGTCGTTCACCGCAGCGGCTTCGCCGTCTGGGTTTTCTTGCACCTGGGCGCCGACAGGATCGAGACCAATCGGTGAGAATGCTGACGTCAGCAGACTCAGCACGGCCAGAACAATAAGCAGGCGAATTCGCCTCATAACTTGCCTCCACTTTCCCGCGGGACTTCCTACGAACACTCCACCGCCGGCGGCCAGATGACCACCTGCGTGCTGCGTCACAGCACGTCCGCGCGTTTGTAGCAGCGGATCGTTTGGCGTGCCCGTGGAACGAGCAGATTTCAGCGAGCTGACTCTCAGCGTTTACCGCATGGGCCGAGAGTGGGGCCCGTCTGCCCTATTCGACGAGGCGCAATCCGGCCGGGGCCTCGTCGGTCTCGGGCGGAAGTTCAACCACGAACTCGGTGAGGTGTCCGGGGAAGACATGCTCCGACATCAACACGACTGCACCGTCGACGGCGTGCGTTGTGCGATTCACTTTGAGCACCGCACTCCCCTCCGGTATCCCAAGGTCTTCGGCATCTGCTGGGTCGACTAGCGCGGCGCCGATGCGTTGGGAGGCTCCGGCAAGCTCGACGGGCAACAACTCGATGAATGTCGACTGCTCGACTTCGGCCATCGACAGCTTTGCGCCGAGATCTTCCCGACACCACACGGTGACGCGAGCAAACGGTTGGCCATCGGCCAGGTTGATACGTCGCACCTCGAGCACTCTCGGGCCGAGTGAGGCGGCAACCGTGGCTGACGCTTCGACGAATCCGAAGTCGGTCACCCGACGCACCGGGGTTAGACCAGAGTCTGATAGTTGGCGTTCAATCGTCGACAACCGGGTGAGGGCCTGAGCGATGGGATCAGCGGCGGCAAACCAGCCAAGCCCTTGGCGCGAGTCGACCAATCCATCATCACGCAACACTTCAAGCGACTTGCGTATCGTGACGCGACTAGCGCCGTAGGTCGCGCCGAGCGCGGCTTCGCTCGGCAGCAGTCCGCCGGCGACAAATTCGCCCTGCGCAAGCCGTTGCCGGAGATCTTCTGCGATTTGGTGGTAGCGGATTGTTCTCACTTGTATTACAGTTGTATCAGAACTTGTGTGGCTTGTCACCTGTCGATCCCATCAACCGATGAGATGCACAGGCATCTCACGCCACCAGATCCACCCGCCCAGATCTTCACCCGATCTCACGAATCACCAGATCTCCACGATCACCCACCAGCAGAGGAGCCACCATGGCTGTCGGTCCAGAAACACCAATCGAACTGATCAACGGCGTCTACGCCACGCTCGACGAGCGCGTTGGCGCCATTCGTGAGCGCTTCGGTCGACCGCTCACCCTGGCCGAGAAGATTCTGGCCAACCACCTCGACGACATGGATGCCGAGCTCGAACGTGGCGTGAGCTACGTCGACTTCCGTCCCGACCGGGTGGCCATGCAGGACGCCACCGCTCAGATGGCGTGGCTCCAGTTCGACACCGCAGGCCTCACCGAGGTGCAGGTTCCGACCACCACGCACTGCGACCACCTCATCCAGGCCAAGGTCGAAGGCAAGCAAGACCTACTGCGAGCCATCGATACCAACGAAGAGGTCTACGACTTCTTGAAGTCGATCAGCGCCAAGTACGGCGGCGGTTTCTGGAAGCCCGGCAGCGGCATCATCCACCAGGTTGTGCTCGAGAACTACGCCTTCCCTGGCGGCATGATGATTGGCACAGACAGCCACACGCCAAACGGTGGTGGCCTCGGCATGATCGCAATTGGCGTTGGTGGCGCCGATGCGGTCGACGTGATGACCGGCTTCCCGTGGAACGTGCGCTGGCCGAAGCTCATTGGTGTGAAGCTCACGGGTGAACTCAGTGGCTGGACCGCACCGAAGGACGTCATCTTGAAGGTGGCCGAGATCCTCACGGTGAAGGGTGGCACCGGTGCGATCGTCGAATACATCGGTGACGGCGCCAACAGCATGAGCGCCACCGGCAAGGCCACCATCTGCAACATGGGTGCCGAGATCGGCGCCACCACGTCGCTGTTTGCCTACGACGATGCGATGGCTCGCTACCTCAAGAGCACGGGCCGCGAAGCAACCGCCGATGCCGCAAACGCGGTTGCCCATCACCTCCGTCCAGACGACGAGGTGCTCGCCAACCCAGCCGACTTCTACGACCAGGTCATCGAGATTGACCTGTCGACCCTCACGCCCCACATCAACGGCCCGCACACACCAGACCTCGCTCGCGAGGTAAAGGACCTGGGAGCAGAGGCAGCCGAGAAGGGCTGGCCATCAGAGATCTCGGCCGCCTTGATCGGTAGCTGCACCAACTCGTCCTATGAAGACATCACTCGAGCAGCATCGATTGCTCGGGAAGCAGCAGCCAAGGGTCTCAAGGTCAAGACTCAGCTCATGATCACGCCTGGTTCTGAGCAGGTGCGGGCGACGATCGAGCGCGACGGCCTCCTGGCCGACTTCGAAGCGCTCGGCGCGACCGTGCTGGCCAACGCCTGCGGCCCATGTATCGGCCAGTGGGATCGTTCGAATGAGCGAGAGCCAGGCGAGACCAACATCATCGTCACCTCGTACAACCGCAACTTCCCGAAGCGCAACGATGGCGACGCCGCGACGCTCGCCTTTGTGACCTCGCCTGAAACGGTGATGGCACTGGCGCTTGCCGGCACGGTCGACTTCGATCCGATCAACGGCACGATCACCAACGACGCTGGCGAAGAAGTGTCACTCTCGGTCCCCGTCGGCATTGAGCTGCCTCCTCAGGGATTCGACGAAGGCGAAGACGGCTTCATTCCTCCCCCAGAGGACGGGTCAGACATTGAGGTGGCTGTGTCGCCGTCGTCCGACCGGTTGCAGCTTCTTACCCCGTTCCCCGCGTGGGACGGCAACGACTACATCGAGATGGAGATTCTCGGCAAGGGAACCGGCAAGGTCACGACCGACCACATCTCGATGGCCGGGCCGTGGCTCAAGTATCGAGGTCACCTCGAGAACATCTCAGGCAACCTCTACCTCGGCGTGGTCAATGCGTACACGGGCGAAACCGAGCTCGCGATGGATCCGTCAGACGGCGCCACGAAGAGCTACCCGGAGATCGCCAAGAGCCTGCACGAGAAGGGCATCCCCTGGGTGTTCATCGGCGAGGAAAACGTCGGTGAGGGTTCCAGCCGTGAGCACGCAGCGATGGAGCCTCGTTTCCGTGGCTGCAACGCTGTGTTCGCCAAGTCGTTTGCTCGCATCCACGAGACCAACCTGAAGAAGCAGGGTGTGCTTGCGCTCACGTTTGCCGATCCAGACACGTGGCTCGCATTCGAGGAGGGCGACAAGGTGTCGGTGGTCGGCCTGGCTGATCTCGCCCCTGGCAAGCCGGTTGATTGTGTGATTCACAAGGCCAACGGCGAGTCCATCGAGTTCCAGTGCACGCAGACGCTGTCCGATGACCAAATCGAGTGGTTCAAGCAAGGCTCAGCCCTCAACGTCATCCGCCAAAACCTCTCATAGCGACCCCTCCTAGTCCTAGGGGTCAGGTACAAAACGTTACGCAGCCGCTGGTCTACCCAGCGGCTGCTTTCGTTGTCACACCACCGTCGTACTCTCGCCGGGCATGGCTCGACCACCGAGAATTGAGTTCCCTGGCGCCTGGTATCACGTGATGAACCGCGGCGCCCAGAAGCGTTCGACGTTTAGATCCGCGACAGACCGGCTGCTCTTTTTAGATGTACTTGGTGACGCCGTCGCTGACCACGAGATCGAGGTCCACGCCTACGCCCTCATGGACAATCACTACCACCTCCTGTTGCGAACCCCGCAGCCAAATCTCAGCGAAGCGATGCGCGACATCGGCGGGATCTACACACAGCGATTCAACTCTCGACACGACGTCGATGGGGCACTCTTCCGTGGAAGATTCAAGGCAATACTCGTCGACTCGGACAACTACCTGCTCACTGCGTCTCGGTACATCCATCGAAATCCTGTTGAGGCCGGCGTGGTTACAGCAGCAGCGGAAAGTCGTTGGACCAGCTATCGCAGCTACCTGGATTTGGCCCCGACGCCACGCTGGCTGACCGTGAGCGAAACGCTAAACATGGCAGGCAGCCGACGCTCGTATGCGTCATTCGTCGATGAGCCGTTCGATCCTGTTGGTGATCGGTTCTACGCCCAGAAACGTCTGGCTCCTGTGCTGGGTTCGGAGTCGTTTCGGTCTCGGGTCGCAAGCCTTGCTGAGACGACCATTCCCAGAAGCGAAGAGCTGCTGCTCGAGCAGACGGACCGCGCCGTCGAGGCCGTGTTCGCCTCTCATGCGGTTGCAGCCATGCCCCAACCGGAGACGATCAGACGTTTGGTGTCCGCAAGTACCGCACGGGAAGTCGGTGTTGGCGCAGAAACCGTGGCCGCGAGATACGGGTTCCCGAATGCAGCCTCTGTCCGGGTCGCAACTCACCGTTTCCGAAAGCTTGCTGCGCAGGACGAACCCGTCGACGAATTTGTCCGAGCAGTGCGAGCAGCCATCGCACGCGCCGACGGTGGCGACGCTACGACCCATCAAGCCGCATAGCAATGTGCGACAAGAGCGTGACGTTTCGTACCTGACCCCGCCGTCGACGAGCCAAGACCGACGGGTGCGTAACGTTTTGCACCTGACCCCTACCACGTAGGGTGAGACGAGCGTTTGGGAACGCTGCCGGATCCGCGGACAGGACTGAGTCCATCCCCAAAGCAGACAGAACGTACTGACGTTCCTCTGCCTGCATGCGGATCACAGGCAAGACGGAGGACCACGTCATGACCACCGAATTTCCCTCACT
>CALLGK010000045.1 GCA_938009905.1 uncultured Acidimicrobiales bacterium
CATCACCTTCAAGCGATCAAACTCGTTTGAGCTCGTCGCTGAAGAGGTGGCAGCCGTGCGCAACGGGGTCGGGCTTACCGAGACCACCGGCTTTGCCAAATACGAAGTGACCGGACCGGGTGCACGGGCGTGGCTCGACCGTCTCCTCCCCAATCACATTCCACCCGCTGGTCGTCTCACCCTGAGCCCCATGCTCAACGAGCAGGGCAAGCTCATCGGTGACTTCACCGTCGGTTGCCTCACCGGCAATAGCCACGGCGTGACCGGTGTCGGGGCCGACGGAGCGAGCGGCGTCGCCTCATGGGACGACGAACGCTTCTACATCTTCGGCTCGGGCGCAGCAGAGCGGTATCACCAGCGCTGGTTCTCCTCACAACTGCCAGCCGATGGTTCCGTCACGCTGCGCACACTCGGTCATCAGCTTTGCGGGTTGTCTGTGGCTGGCCCCCAGGCCCGTGACGTGCTCGCCAAGGTGTGCGATCTCGATCTGTCGACAGACACCTTTGGCTTCCTGAGCTTCACTGAGGCGTTCGTTGGCATGGCCCCCGTCATGCTTGGCCGCATCACCTTCACGGGCGACCTTGGGTACGAGATCTGGATGCCGGCCCAATACCAGGCGGCCGTCTACGACCTCCTCATGGAGGCCGGCGCCGAACACAACATCCGCCTCTTTGGCCTACAAGCACTCAACTCGCTCCGGCTCGACAAGAGCTTCGGGTCGTGGGCCACCGAGTATCGCCCCATCTACGACCCGTTCGAAGCAGGCCTCGGCTGGACCGTTCGCCTCGACAAGGGCGACTTCATCGGTCGCGATGCGGCCGCAGCCGCAAAGGCAGCGGGGCCCGAGCGGACGTTGGTGGCCTTCACCGTCGACATCGGCGAAGGTGATGCTGCCGCCGACGTGTTGGGTGACGAGCCGGTGTGGCACAACGATGAGGTTGTCGGTTGGGTGACCTCGGGCGGCTACTCACACCACTCCAGCGCTTCTGTGGCGCTCGGTTACGTCCCGTCTGCTGTGGCAAACGCCGACAGTACTGACGGAGAGAGCGGCTTCGAGATTGAAATCCTCGGCGTACGTCGCTCAGCGACCCGGCTCGAGCGGTGTCTGTGGGACGCGAGCGGCGAAGCGATGCGTCAGTAGCGCGACGCAGCGCCGTGCGCGAAGCTGACGCATGGCCGAACAACCAACCGACGTTGCCATCCTGGATCACGCATACGCCACGATCATGTCTTCGATCGTCGAGGATGGGCACGCCCCGCACTACGCCGATCTGGCTGGCATGCTCGACACGACGACCAGCGAGAGCCTCGCTCTGCTCAACGAACTGTGTGCGATAACGCCGGGGTGGATGCACCCGGGCACCGATTGGTTAGCGTCGTTTCCGCCGTTCAACGTGCAGCCCACCCAGTACCGCATCACGATCGACGACAAACATGGGTGGTTCGGCCAGTGAGGTTTCGAGTCGCTGGCAGTTCGCTGGCTCGTACCTGAGGCACATGTTCGCATCGAGGCCCCGTGCCTCGATTGCGGCGACGAGATGGTCATCGAAATGCAGGGCGACGAGATCCTGCTCGTCGAGCCGGACACCCTCGTTGGCTACACGAGCCAGCCAGTGGGAGGTGAGGCCTCCAGTCGGCCGTTCCGTTGAGCGAGCATGAACCTCTTCCGGTCGGAAGAACATGCTCGAGGCTGGAGCGGCTACGACGACTCCATGGCCCGATATCTCAAGCCAGTTGCCGAATGGGCAGACATCTTCTCCAACCCGTTCTTCCGCGAGCGTGGGCGAACCGACTACATCAGCTGGACCCGCTCCGAAGCGGGCCAGGCTGCGTTTGTCGATCTGCGAGCCCGGCTCGCCTGATCAGCTCACTCCGAAAGAACGGCGTAGGCCTCGATCTCGACCGTGAGGCGCGGGTCGATCAGCTTTGAGACCTCGACCAGGGTCGATACCGGGCGAACGTCGCCAAACGTGGCGACATGGGCCCGGGCCACCATCTCGACCTCGCTGATGTCGGTGACGTACGCAACCGTGCGCACAACATCGGCCGGCGACGCCCCAACCTTCGCCAGGGCATCAGCAATGATGTCGAGCGCAGCCACCGATTGTTCGTAGGTATCACACCCGTCGACGTTCGGATCTTGGGCGCAGGTGCCAGCAACATGCACTTGATTGCCGACGCGTACGGCCCGGCAGTAGCCGTACATCTCTTCGAATGGGCCACCCGATTGGAGGTTGATGCGATCGCTCATGCGAGCACGCTAGGGGCCAGGTCGCTACTCGGGAAAGCTGTACACCACGTTGGTTTGGGTCGCAGCCGAACTGCCCGGGGTGTCGTGACGAAACACGTCGAACTTGCTCAACATGTTGGAGCACCTGGGAAAGCATGCGGGCCGACAGTGCCTCGGCCGACCACGGTTGACCACGGACAACGAGCGGTTGTGAGTCACCGAACCGTCGCTTAAAGAACCGAGCGACCGATTCTGGGCTCGTGCGACCGTGGTGCTCGGCCGCGTCGCCTACGAAGAGCTCATTGTCGCCAATGGCAACAACCGAGGGCATCTCGGGTTGGCGGACGCCAAGGGACACCATCGATGCGAGGCCACCCCGAAGGACAGCAGCGGCGGTGAAGGTCGTCCCAAGGTCGACCCCCAACCGATACGTCATGTAGTGGCTCTAGTGGCTCGCTGCATCACCGAGATAAGAGGCTCGGAGATCGGGGTTCTGCATGAGCGCATCTGCGGTGTCATCGAGCACCACCTTGCCCGTTTGCAGGACCCAACCGCGGTCAGCGATCGACAGCGCCATGTTGGCGTTCTGCTCAACCATGAAGATGGCAACGCCACTCTCGTGGATCTGTTGGATCAGCTCGAAGTTGGTCTGCACGAGTGCTGGGGCGAGGCCCATTGAGGGTTCGTCCATCAGAAGCACGCGAGGGCGAGCCATCAGTGCGCGGCCCATGGCCACCATCTGCTGCTCACCACCAGACAGCGTTCCCGACTGCTGCTTCAGACGCTCCTTGACCCTTGGGAACATCGAGTAGATGCGCTCGAGGTCTTCGGCGATGCCGTCTTTGTCGTTGCGGAGATAGGCACCGAGCTGAAGGTTCTCAAGCACCGACAGGCGCTTGAACAGTCGCCGGTTCTCGGGAACCATCGTGATGCCACGCTCGACTCGGTAGCTGGTCGGCTGGCCGGTCACGATCTCGCCGTCGAGCACAACATCGCCCGTGGTCGGCGTGACCATGCCCAACAGGGTCTTCAGCGTTGTCGACTTACCCGACGCATTTCCGCCGAGCAGACACACCAGCTCGCCCGGATAAATGGCGAGGTTGACGTCTTTCAGGATGTGAACCGCGCCGTAGTGCGTGTTGATGTCACGGAACTCAAGAAGAGGACCCGGCTTGTCGTCGGTCATGCCGTCGCTCCCGTCTCGCTGGTGTCCACATCGGACTTCTTGCGCTTCTCGACCGGACGACCGAGGTACGCCTCGATCACCTGCGGATCGGTTGACACTTCTTCGTAGCTGCCCTGAGCAATCGGCTCGCCGTGGTCGAGCACCACCACTCGGTCAGACACGTCTCGCACAACGCCCATGTCGTGTTCGATCATGACCACCGTGAAGCCCCACTCCGAGCGGAGCTTGCCGATGAGGCCGGTGAGCTCAGCAGACTCTTTGGGGTTCATACCGGCAACTGGCTCATCCAGGAGGATCAGCTTTGGCCGGGTGGCCATGGCTCGAGCGATCTCAAGACGACGGCGGTTGGCGTAGGACAACACCGAAGCAGGCTGCTCGAGGCGGTAGCCCGTGAGGCGAGTGCCGAAGAAGCCGAGCACGTCGATGCCGTGCTGCCGAATCTCTTCTTCTTCTCGCTTAAACCCTGCCGTGTTGAACAGGGCACCAAAGGCGCCTGTCTTGGTACGGCAGTGCTGGGCAACCATGACGTTCTCGAGGATCGTCATGTTGGCGAAGAGTCGAACGTTCTGGAACGTGCGAGCAATGCCGGCGGCTGTGACCTGGTTGGGGTCGTAGCCAACGATGGAGTTGCCTTCGAAACGAATGTCGCCAGATGTCGGGGCAACCATGCCCGAGATCATGTTGAAGAACGTGGTCTTGCCGGCACCGTTGGGGCCGATCACGCTGACGATTTCGCCCTCGTCGACGTGGAAGTCGAGATCTTTGAGAGCGTGAAGACCGCCGAATGTGACGCTGAGCTTTTCGATTTCGAGCAGCCGGGTCATGCGGGGGCACCTCCGGTTGAGGCTTCGCCATCGACAGCATCGACCACCGTGTCAACGGCGTCTGCGACATCATCGTCGTCGGTATCGATCTCGCCCTTGAGCCAGGCGTCTTGCAAGAACTCTTCTTGGTGAAGTTCACGGGTACGGCGAGCGTTCGGGATCAGACCTTCAGGACGCTTCAGCATCATCCACACAAGCAGGGCTCCGTAGATGAGCAGCTTGAAGGTGGAGAACTCTTGGAGCAGACCTGGCTGCTTGGGGCCGCCAAGCACACCGATCAGCACAACCGAGCCGGCGATGACACCTGCGATGTTGCCCATGCCGCCGACGATGACCACCACGAGGATGATCACCGAGACGAGGATCAAGAAGCTGGTTGGGAAGATCGAGCCGACCTTGGCCGACAAGATCGCGCCACCGAACGAGGCGAGCACAGCGCCCACCACGAAGGCAGCCAGCTTGATGTTCACCGTGTTGATGCCCATGGCTTCAGCAACCGACTCGTCTTCGCGAACAGCCATCCATGCTCGACCGAGTCGTGACCCTTCAAGGCGCCACGACACGTAGATCGCAACGAGCACGAAGAACAGCGTGAGGTAATAGACCGATCTCGGGTCGGTGCCCTTCACTTCGAACAGACCAAAGTCGGCAGGCGGGATGTTGGTAATGCCCTGGGCGCCACCGAACCAGCCCTTGAGCCAGTCGGAGAGAGCCAAGAGGCGGATGATTTCACCAAAGCCAAGCGTCACGATGGCGAGATAGTCGCCTCGCATGCGAATCACCGGCGCACCAATCAGCAAGCCAGCCAAGACCGCCATGAAGACCGTGACGATGAGGGCGACCCACCAAGGAAGTCCTGGCGAGAAGCCCGGCGAGTTTGGCGAGGTGAGGATGGCAACCGTGTAACCACCGACGGCGAAGAACGCCACGTAGCCGAGGTCGAGGATGCCAGCGAGGCCGACCACGATGTTGAGGCCGAGTGCCAACAGCAAGAAGATGCCAACGTTGGCGAGCAGTTCGTTGGTGATCTTGCCGGTGAAGATGGGCAGCAGCACAAGCGCCGCGAGACCAGCAGCCCAGATGAGCATGTTGGCGTTCTTGCGTTGCGGCGCCTCCATGGCGTCGAGCTTGGCCGTGAGGCCGGCTGACTTGCCTGAACCAAACATGCCAAACAACGCAGCAGCGATGCCAAGCACGATGGTGCTGACGATGGTGAGACCACCGCGAGATGCGTAGAGGAAGTCGGTGAGGAAGGTGAGTCCGAACCCTTCGAGCAAGTCGTCGAGGAAGGCCTCGAAGATCGAGACGAACAGGATCGTGCCGACCACGATGCCAAGCGTCTTGGCGATGCGAGCGGGCATCAGATGCAGCGATGCACCGAGTGCGCCAAGTACTGCACCAAGAACGATCCAGGCGATGACACCGAACCCAAGTCCTCGGTCGAAGCCGAGCTTCGCCAGAAGCTCTGGGCTCCAGTTGACGAGTGGGTCTCGAAGGTCAAACGCATTGACCAAGACCGCCAGGATGGACATACCAGCGCCGGTGAGTGCACCGATGAGTGCGCCCCGAACAACGTCGGCTGCGCCCTGCTCGTTGCGGGCCATGCCTTCGAGCACGACCTGCTTGGTCGTGGTGTATCCGAGCACCAGAGGCACCCAGATCATTGCGACGTAGCCAAGGCTCAGTGCGCCCGAGATGACCGGACGAGGATCGAGCACAACCAACATGCCGGTGAGGGCAAGGAAGGCAATCGATGCCGCACCGATGGCACCCCACTTGAGAATGTCGTTCCAGTCTTGGCTCGCAGCACTGCGGGCGGGAAGGACTTCTGACGTCATCATGCCGGCTGGGCCGGGAGCTACAGCGGTCATGCCCGGTCCTCCGACGAGAGTCGCTCTCCGAAGAGGCCGGTGGGCTTCACAAGAAGAACGAGGATGAGAAGAACAAACACGACGGCGTCACGCAGCTGCGAGACACCCTCGACGCCGAGCGGTTCGAGGATCATGATCGGAGCGAGCGCTTCTGCTCCACCGAGTGAGACACCACCGGCCATGGCACCACCGAGGTTGCCAATGCCGCCAACAACGGCAGCGGTGAACGCCTTGATGCCGGGCAGGAAGCCCGTGGTGGCAATCACGCTTCGGAACAAAATGCCCCAGAGAATTCCGGCGACACCGGCCATGGCGCCACCAACGGCAAACGTTGTGACGATGGTGCGATTCACATTGATGCCCATGAGGGCTGCGATCTCTTTGTCTTCAGCGACGGCTCGCATGGCCTTGCCGGTCTTTGTGCGCTCGACGAAGTACCACAGGCCCGCCATCGAAAGGCTGGCCACGATGATGACGAGAATCTTGGTGCCTTCGACGCCGAACTCAAGGGCGTGACCTCGACCAAAGGGGAAGCGCTTCTGCAGCAACCACTCTGGGAAGTCTGGGTAACCCTTTGCGCCAGGGCCAAACAGCACGATCACGGCGTTCTGGATGAAGAACGACACACCGATCGAGGTGATCAGCGGGATCAAGCGAGGAGAGCCTCGCAGCGGGCGGTACGCAACCCGCTCGACCGCAATAGCCGTGATCGTCGAGATGACAACCGCCAGGATCACGACGAAGACGATGGACGGGATGAAGGCGTTGCCCTCCATGTAGCCGGCGGCAGCCAGCTTGTTCGTGGCGATGAATCCGGAGAACGCACCAACCATGAAGACTTCGCCGTGAGCGAAGTTAATGAAGCCGAGGACGCCGTAGACCATGGAGTAGCCGAGGGCGATGAGTCCATACATGGCGCCCTGCGCCAGGCCCGTCACGAGGAGGCCCTTGAACTGGTCGCCGGTAAGTCGACGGGCGCCGGGGTTAATCCACTCGGCGAAGGCATTCGTCGGGCTGATCTGTTGAGCCACGAAGGCCAGGAACCCGATGGTGAAAAGACTGATGAGCAAGACACGCAAAAGTGTCAGAAAGCGGTCGACCGCTGTCTTGCCCTGTTTCGAAGATCTGACCGCTGCGGTCACGCTCTACAACTCCCCATTTGTGCCCCACACGGGCCCTACACGTTCGTGAGACGACCTTGCCGCATACAAATGCAGCCCGTCGCCCCACCTACTTGTCGCTTGGAATTCGTGTCCAAACGACGGGAAGCCCCTGCCCCGGCACAACTGGCCGAGGCAAGGGCAACCCAAGTGCTAAATCGTCAAGACGATGTTGATCAAGGAGCGAACTCGAAGACAACGTTGGCCTTTGAGGCCTCGATGTCAGAAGCGCTCTCGTGCTTGATGATCGTGATCTTTCCGGAACCGCAGTCACCGAAGTCGTCACAGCTGATGCTGCCGATGATGCCTTCGAAGCCGGAGATGCCGTTGAGGTAGTTACGCACGCCCTCACGGTCGATGACGAGGTTGTCACCGTCCATGCTTGACGAGTTTTCGATGGCCTCGAGGAGGAGCGTCGTTGCATCGTAGGAGTGACCCCAGAATGCCGCAGACGGAGCCTGACCTTCGACAGCCTCGAATGCTGCGAGGACCTCGTTGGCGTTCTTGCCCGTGGCCTGGTTCTTGTTGTCGCCGAAGCGAACGTCAGGACCAGAGAAGTGCATGCCTTCTGACTGGGTCAGCTCGAGGTAGGAGTCGACGAGGAGACCGTCAGCGGCGAGGAGGACGGTGTCCTCGAGGCCGGCAACACCAGGAGCCTGGTCGGCGATGAAGTCGCCAGCAGGCTGGAAGATTGGGAAGAACAGGGCCTCAGGTGCGCCAGCGGCGACCTCGGTGAGGACCGGAACCATGTCGGTGTCTTCCTTGGCAACGCCGGTGAAGACGACAATCTCGCCACCGAGGTCGGTGAAGGCGTCGCGGAAGGCGCCAGCAAGACCCTCGGTGTATGGGTCACCGTCGTGGATCGCAGCAGCGGTCGTGAGACCGAGGTCGTTGTAGACGAACTGCGCCATGGCCCGACCCTGGAAGAGGTCGTTGTGAGCCGTGCGGTAGTAGCCCTCGTTGTAGTTGTCGCCAGCGTTACCAGCGAGGTCGGAGGTCAGAGCCGGTGACGTGTTCGACGCCGAGATCATGACCATGCCGGCCTCTGAGATGAGCGGAGCAGCAGCGGTGGCTGCACCCGAACATGAGGTACCGATGACACCAACGACCTGCTCGTCAGCGACGATGGTCTGGGCTGCTGCCTGACCACCATCTGCGGAGCAGGTGTCGTCGAGGCGGGTGCCCGAGGTGACATCGAAGCCCATGATCTGGCCGTAGTCCTCGATGGCAAGCTCGGTTGCGACGGCGTTAGGAATACCCAGGAAGGCCACGTCGCCCGAGATGGCCTCGAGTGAGCGGATCTGGATGGCTTCGCCTGGCTCGACAACGACGGTGCCCAGGGCTCCTTCTTCCATTGCGTCGCCGTCGGACTCGCCGCCGGTGTCAGAGCCAGCATCGCCGCCGTCGTCGCTGCTACCGCAGGCTGCGGCTACAAGCGAGAAAGCGAACAGGATGCTGAGCAATGCGAACAGCTTGTTGTTGCGTCTCATAAATACTTCTCCCCTTCGGAACTTGACGCCGGAGGCCAAATCCCTGTTTCGGATGAACGCCGGGACGATAGCGCGATCGTTCGCGTTCCCGCTCGTCGGACGAGCGGAACGTTTGACAAACGTCACACCTCCGTCGTGTCATGACACACGACAAGATCCGCTTGTTCAGCGGGTTTTCGGCCCCCACGAAGGCGGTCAAGAGGCCCGATTCGTCACATCTCGTGACAATCACACCGTGGGAAGATCACCCAGATCTGGACCGATTCGTCATCCACTCGAAACGGCCAAGAAACCGCAGACCCGACAGTCTGACTAGCGACGCTCAGCCCGAGCCTGACGGACCAGATTCTGCTTCAAATCCCACAAGTCAGGTGTGAGAGACACGTGATATCGGTGCGGATTCACCAAGCGGCGAACGCCGGGATCGAGGCGTTCGACGTCGTGAGCTCGCCGCTCCCTGGCCACGGCCAAGTCAAATGGATCAACGGCTCGCCGACCGTCGATCATGACCTCGACCAAGAGCGACTCGACCTCAGAGACGGCATCGGCAGCGAGGAACCGACGGGTGTTTGGCTCGATGGAGTGTCGCAGATCGAACTCCGACGGCAGCTCGGTTCCGAAGGGCACCAGCAGGTCGGCTGTTGAACGGCCACGACGGTCGTAGATCCGGTAGGCGTCCTTGTTTCCAGGGTTTGGTGTCTTGGCCGGTGTCTCCGACACCTTGATGGCTGGCTGCCAGCCGTCATCGTCGATCGCCACCAGCTTGTAGACGCCGTCGAGATAGGGGTGGCCTTCCGATGAGGTGAGCTTCGAGCCGACGCCCATGGCCAACCGGTTAATCAACGATGAGGGATCAAGGCCGTAGCGGGGCGCTTCCTGATCGATCTGCGACAAGATCTGGAAGATCAGAAGCTCGTCGAGCGAGCTCGACAACACGATGGCCGCATCTTCGAAGCCAGCCTCGTTCAACATGAGCGCAGCTTGGATCGACAGGTAGGCGAGGTCGCCAGAGTCGAGCCGGATGCCGCGGGGCTCATGGCCCTTGGCCCGCAACTCCTCAAACACCTTGATGGCGTTCGGCACGCCACTGCCCAACGTGTCGATGGTGTCGACCAACAGCAAGCACGACTCTGGGTAGAGGTCGGCGTAGGCCCGGAACGCACCGAGCTCGCCCTCCCCCAGTGCCATGAACGCCTGCACCATCGAGTGGGCGTGCGTGCCGGCTGGATCGAGACCCATCACCGCAGACACACCAACATTGGACGATCCGACGGCGCCACCAATGAGTGCAGCCCTGGTTGCGGCGTTTGCTCCAAAGTCAGCAGAGCGACGCAACCCGAACTCGAGAACCGGACGTGACCGCGATGCCTCGACAACCCGTGACGCCTTTGTTGCGATCAAGGTTTGGAAGTTGAGCTGGTTGAGCAGCGCGGTCTCGAGCAGCTGCGCAATCGCCAGCGGACCTTCAACAACGGTGAGCGGGGCATTGGGGTGGACAACTCGTCCCTCGGGAACGGCCCGCACGGTGAGCGACTCGAACGATCCGTTGACGGCAAGCCAATCGCAGAACTCGTCATTGAAGACTCGTCGGCCCTCAGCGTCGACCTGGGCTCGCAACGGGGCAAGCGCTGATTCGTCGAACCGCGCTGCTTCCATCCAGTCGAGAAACCAATCGAGCCCAGCAGCAATGCAGTACCCGGCCTGATGGCTTCCGTAGTTGGGGTAGGTGCGAAAGAAGTGTTCGAACTGGGCCGGGCGTTCGTGCAGACCCCGATGGAAGTAGAGCTGCGCCATGGTCAGCTGGTACTGATCGGTGAACAGGATGCCGTTGGCAACCGAGCGTGGGGCGAAGGGCCCGGGGGCAGAGGGATCGTGTTCCATCGGGGCCTAGTGTTGCACCCATGGATGCCGAGTCCGCCGAATTCACCCGTCGGGGTCTGATCGTGGTCGACATGCAGAACGACTTCGCCGACCCAGACGGCTCACTCTTCGTTGAGGGTGGCGATGCCATTGTCTCAACCGTCAACGACATGATCGCCCACACCGAAGCGAGCGGGGGCTTTGTTGTGTACACCCAAGATTGGCACCCGCCGAGCACGCCTCACTTCTACGACGACGGCGGTGTGTGGCCCGTGCATTGCGTGCGCGACACCTGGGGCGCCGACCTCCATCGTGATCTTGCCGTCGTCGGGCCCATCGTCCGAAAGGGCACCGGTGGAGAAGATGGCTACTCAGGTTTCACGATGGAAGATCCCGTCACGGGCGAGAAGACGCTGACCGAACTCGACTCAATCCTTCGAGCAGAGGGAGTCGGCCATGTGACGGTGGTAGGCCTCGCTCTGGATGTGTGCGTGAAGGCGACCGCTCTCGACGCAATTGCCAACGGCTACGAAGTGCATGTGGCCACCGAGGCCAGCGCCGCCGTCAACCTCGAAGAAGGCGACGGCGAGCGAGCAACCGCCGAGATGGCCGCGGCCGGCGTCCAGCTCTAACCGGCTGTTCCTGCGCTAACTCGAACAAGCTGCCCGCCACGGCTCGAGGTCAAGACCGGGATACATCCGTTGCGCGGCGGTCAACGTCGCATCTGTCCAATACGCGTCGCCCGGTGTCGGAAAGCCGAAGAGCGCCAGTTCGCTTGGCGTACTGGCTTCGGCAAACCGCATGAAGTCCGGGCTCGACACCAACGGTGGGTGGGCATCGAATCCAACCCATTCGAGGTGCGCTGGTCGGTAGCCGATCACGGCGACGTGGCGATCACGGCCGAGCTCGATGTTGGTGCCGCGGTGCCACACATCGCTGCGGTACGCGAGAAGCGAGCCGGCTCGGCCGGGCGCCGATTGTTCTGCCGCGTAGAGCGCTGGCGCATCCTCGCGACGACGAATACCTCGGGTTACAGACTCGCTGGTCGAGTCGGTGCGCGACACCAACTTCGGCGCCCCGTTGCCTTCATCAACGTCAGAGAGATACAGAAACATCTCGACGAACCAAAAGCCAGGCTCGGACCGGATGGGCACGAGCGAATGGTTGCCGTCACAGTGCAGCGATTGTTCGTAGTTCGTGTGACCGCCCACCTTCGACCACAGCCGTGACTGGTAGAGACGAAGATCTGTCTCGCCGAGGGCAGCTTGCGCGAAGCCAACAATCGCCGGGTGAACAAACAGCCGGTTCAGATTCGGACAGTTACGCAGAGGAAACAGCGTCGTGCCATCAAACTGGGCTTCGCGGAAACCGGGTGTGTCGAGCTGGTCAGGACGACGCAGCGGCCCCACCTCGGTGACCGGATCAAGCGTGGCGATCTCGGCTTGAGCTGCCTCGACGTCGGCCCGATCGACGAGCTCATCGAGCAACACCCAGCCCTCGCGTTGCCACTGCTCAACCGCAGCAGCGATGTCGACGTTGCCCACCTGCACAACCTTAGATGTCCATCATCGACGAGGCGGCAACACGACGGATGGGGTTGCCCAGTCGCCTCTTAGGAGACAGACCGACAGTGGAGCCCGGCTAGTTCGACAGGAAGCGAGCCTCGACCGCGTCTTCAAACGAGGTTGTCTCGCGCAGTTGCTGCCACTCGGTGATCTCGATCGACGTCGGCATCCGATCTTCGAACAGTGCAGTGAGTGCCACCATCTCTGATCGGGTTCCAGCCACGATCTTGGCTTCATCGCCATCGCTGAAGTAGCTCAGCACGGTGCCCGGCGTGACGGGATCGTTCGGATCAGCCAAGCGGTCGAGCCAGTACTGCTTTCCTTCTGGGTCGGGCGCTCGGCCAAACATCTCGCGGTAGATCTGATCGAGAAGCGCCTCGTAGTCCTTGCCCCCGAAGCGGGCCTCGAACTCCTCGCTTGACGCAAAGAACTGCGAGATGTCTGCGATGTTCCAGTCGTCTGCTTCACGTTCGATCCAGTACTGGTATCCCTCGGCGTCTGGCAAGCGAAGGAACGTGGCGAAGTAGAGGCGATCAATGCCCGCCGCCACCGAGTCGGGATCGACCAAGGGCTCGAGCGCACCGGCAACACCGTTTGCGTTCACGTTTGCTCGGAAGTCATCAATCTCGCTTGAGGTCGGATCGGTGCCGGCAAGGGTGGTGAGCACGTCAGCGGCAAACGCAGCCATGCTCGGGTACGCGTCGAGTCCGAGGTCGGGATCGGTGCCACCCTCGCGAATGGCGGCGGCAGCAACGTCGACACTCGGGGTCGGATTGATGTTGGCGCCGTTTGGCTTCTCGATTTCGAAGTGAAGGTGCGGGCACGTGCCCTCGGCGTTGCCCGAGTCGCCAAGGAAGGCCACCACTTGGCCGGCCTCGACCTTGACGCCGCGCTCCATGCCGGGCGCAAACGCATGTTCAAAATTGTTGGCGCCATCGTCTGTGCCGGGCGTGTCGTTGTTGATGTGGACGTAGTGGTACTTCCAACCGTCAGCATCGGTGATGGTGAGGTTGTTGCCACGGTCGCCGTGGCGCATCCAGGTGACTTCACCCGATGCCGCGGCGACAAGCGGTGTCATCTTCGGTCCGCAGATATCGACACCGAGGTGAACGCGACCGCCACCCCGTGGTGCGCCGTAGGTATCAGACCACGGGTCGACCTTGTCGAGATGGTCCGGAGCAATGGGCCAGGTGATCGCCCGAATCTCTGCAGCCTCAGCTTCTGACGCCAGTGAGGTGACACCAACGGCAAGGGCGACGGCGGCAAGCGCTCCGACATAGAGCACGACGATGGCCTGACCAACCCGACGAGCGGCGTGGCGGACCCAACTGGGTACAAGGAAGGAAGAACTGTGCACGTGAATTACTCGTCATTCGGTGAGGGAGACCCAAGGGCCATGACGGCTGCCGTTACCGTATCGTCACGGTTTCGTTACATTCAAGGTTCTGGGTTCCCTTACCTACCCAATTTCCCATTCCGTTTCGTCGCCGGCGATCAATCGACGCCGAGCCAGCTCGCGACAGTGAGGCCTGTGGGATCGTTCCACACCTCCGCTAGCATCTGATGGCTCCGAGCCCGTTCATGGGCTGAACGTTTTCTCTGTGAGGTCTTACTCATGTCGATGGTCTGCCAAGTCACCGGCCGCAAACCGAGTTTCGGCAACAGCATTTCTCACTCGCACCGGGTCACCAAGCGACGTTGGAACCCAAACATCCAGAGCCAGCGGTTCTGGTTGCCGTCCGAGAAGCGTTGGATCAAGTTGAACGTCAGTGCCAAGGGCATCAAGACGATCAACAAGAAGGGCATCGAAACCGTCGTTGCCGACATGCGTCGTAAGGGAGTGAAGGTCTGATGGCGAAGGCAGGCGAAAAGCGCCCAATCATCAAGCTCCGGTCAACTGCGGGCACGGGTTACACCTACGTCACCCGCAAGAACAAGACCAACACGCGTGAGCGGGTCGAGCTCAAGAAGTACGACCCTGTCGTGCGTAAGCACGTCATCTTCAAAGAAGAGCGCTAGTCACCCGGACGCAGCATCTGCGTCCACCCCCACATACTCCCCTGGGTTCATCCTCCTGACGGCTTCGTCGCGCACTACCGTACGGACCGATGTTCGCCCAAGTCTCTGAGGCCTGCCGGTCGAGTTCCAGCTGGATTTGTGAGGTTGTCTACGACCAGACCGAATCGGCGGCCGCTGCGCAGTTCGCTCAGCTGTTTGCCTCGATCGCGTTCATCGTGGTCATCGCGTGGATTGCCACGTGGCTGGTGCGAAGCCGGCTGCCCAAGCTGACCACAGCCGTTTCGGATCGACGAGAAGAAGTCGAGCTCACCACACGGCGCGAGAACCTCACGGACAAACAGAAGATCGACTTCGATCTACGGCTGGAGCGAAACCGCCAACGATCAACCACGTTGAGCCATGTGATTGGTTCGGTGATGCGAGGACTCATCTGGCTCATCGCTGGGTTTTTGCTACTCGACCAGATCGGACTCAACCTCGCTCCCCTCCTGGCCGGCGCTGGCGTGCTCGGTATCGCCATTGGCTTCGGTGCCCAGCAGCTGATCCGAGACATCCTCGCCGGCATTTTCATCGTGTTCGAAGACCAGTTCGGCGTTGGTGACGTCGTCGATCTCGGAGATGCAATCGGCACGGTCGAGCAGGTCAACTTGCGCGTCACACGGCTGCGAGATGTCGACGGCGTTGTTTGGTACGTGCCGAACGGCGAGATCCGACGCGTGGCCAACATGTCGAAGCTGTGGTCGAGGGCCGTGCTCGACATCGAGGTCAGCTACGAGACAGACGTTGATCACGCTGGTCGTGTCCTCAACGAGGTCGCACACGACCTGTGGCGAGAGAACGACACCGCGTTCACGATCATCGACGAGCCGGAGTACTGGGGCATCGAGAACTTCGGGACCGACGGTGTGACGCTGCGGCTCGTTGTTCGTACCGAACCCACGGAGCAATGGGCAACGGCCCGTGAGCTTCGCCGTCGAATCAAGCGCCGCTTCGACGACGAGGGCATTGAGATCCCGTATCCACAACGGACCGTGCACCTCCGCGACGGTCGAGCCGACGTCACCCCGAATCGGACCTCGTCATGAGCACCTCAACGGTCGACATCGCTCATCCTGGCGATGGCCGTTACAAGCGCCGCTGCTACACCATTGCCCGCACGGTGGTCAGCTTGCTGGTCGCGCTCATCATCTTGCCGATCGTGCTGATCGGCTCGGTGATCTACGACCTCGCCACCCGCCGAACCGATCTCCCAACGGTTCGGCTCGCATTGTTTGGCGTTGTCTACCTCATGCACGAGATCGTCGGCATCGTCGGGGCGTTGATTCTGTGGGTTCGCGGCACCTTCACCGAACCTCGCGACCACGACCGCTTGCGCAAGCGCCAAAGCTGGCTCATCAAGTCGCTGTTGACGTGGGGGCGACGGCTCTTGCGAGTCGAGCTCGACCTGCCAGATCTGTCGACTGCGCCAACTGGCCAAACGATCGTGCTCAGTCGCCACGCCAGCATGGTCGACGCCATTCTGCCCGCCCATGTCTTCGCCGGCCGACTCGATCGCTCGGTGCACTACGTCATCAAACGAGAGCTGCTGAGCTCCCCCATCTTCGACATCTACGGCCTTGCTCTCGAGAACCACTTCGTCGCACGAGGAGCCGACAACACCGACCAAGAGGTCGTTGCGCTCGAACGCCTCGCCGCAGACGCCCGCCCAAGTTCGGCACTCGTGATTTTCCCCGAGGGAACCTACGCCACCAAGAAGAACCGTGAACGAGTGGCGGCCTCGCTCAAGCGCCGAGGAGAAACCGCGGCGCTTGCTCTCGCCGAAGAGCTCTCTACGCTGCTCCCACCCAAGCCAACCGGCACCCTGGCCATGCTTCGCAGTCAGCCAGATGCCACCGTTCTGATCGTTGGACATGTCGGACTGGAGGGAGTGGCGGAGTTTGCGGGCTTACGGTCTTACCTTCCCTGTCGCGAGCCCATCATCGTTCGGTGGTGGCAACACGCCGTGTCCGACCTACCGCTCGACGACGAGGGTCGAACTGCCTGGCTCCAAGACCAATGGCGCCGACTCGACACGTGGGTTGCGGATCAGCTCACCGAACGAGGCGAACGAGCGCCAATCGAGAGCTGACCATAGGTTGACCAGCCGTCGGGAAACACAGCGTTCGATCCCCACGCAGGGTGCTTCATGGTGAGACACTGGAACCATGTCTGACTCCATCCCCCGCCAGGAGCTCACCAGGTGACAACTCGTCTCGACTACTTGCATCTCCTTCGTGTCGAACTCACCCGCCTCGGTGCCGTCGACCCTGATCACCTCAACCATCCGGTTCCTCATATTGACGACTGGACCGTTGGCACCGTCGTGGGCCACACCGGTTGGGTGTCCCGCTTCGCCACACTGGTGCTGCAATCCGACGTCGACAATCCTCCAAGTCGATCGGCCGTTCCTGAGCCGCCACCTGGCCCCGAGGTGTTGGACTGGTTCAACGAGGGCCAAAACGAGCTCCTCGCCGTTGTCGAAGCGGTTGACCACGACAAGGTCGTGACGACATTCACCGGCCCCCAGCCCAGTTCGTGGTGGCTACGTCGCTTGGCCCACGAAGCCTCCATGCACCGCTGGGACGCCTACGCAGCCACCGGCAGCCCCGATCCGATCGACGCCAGGCTGGCTCGAGACGGTATCGACGAGGTGTTCGAGGTGTTCGCATCGAACCGGCTCAACTTCGAAGCGTTGAACGGTCAGGGCGAGACCATTCACCTCCACGCCACCGACATCGACGATGGCGAATGGATGATCACCCTCAATGCTGAGTCGATCGACTGGTCGCATGGCCACGAGAAGGGCGACGTTGCGGCTCGTGGTCCGGTGGCTGATCTGCTTCTGATGTTGTGGGGTCGTCTCCCGCCCAGCCGTCTCGAGGTCTTCGGCGACGCTGCGCTGCTTGATCGCTGGCAGCAAGCCGCCACGTTCTGATCTCTGATCTGTCGGTCAACTCAGAACAACAGCCAAAAACACAAGCTCAGAAATGAAGAAAGCCTGACCGCATGGTCAGGCTTTCTTCGTTAGATCTTGCTGAGGGTGTTAGGCCCGCACTACGGGGAGGAGTGGTTCCTCAGGAACGTCGTAGCTGGCATCCCAACGACCAAGGCGGTCCTTCCAATCGCTGGCCGAGCTGACCGAATCGGCATAGGCGGCCTGGCGCTTGGCGACTCGACCGGCCGGAGCCTCGTCGTCGCCAGCCTCGTACTGGGCCTCGATGCCAAGCTTGAGGTTGCGGAGTGCTTCTGAGCGGAGCTGCGAGATACGGGACTCGGTGACGTCGAGGAACTCGGCGAGTTCTTGCGAGGTGCGACCGTCGAGAAAGTAGCCAACAACCACGATGCGCTGACGCTCGGGAAGGAGCTTCACGGCATCACGGAGGTAGTTGTGAAGCTCACGGGTCTCGAGCTCCTCTGACGGCTCAACAGCTGAGCGGTCGGTGAGCACGTCGACCAGGGTGAGGTCTTCTTCGCCGTCGTCGCCGGTCTCGTGATCGAGTGCGAGCACGACAGAGCGGAAGAGACGGTCTTGCAGCCGAGAGAGCTCGTCGACGCCGACGCCCATCTCCTTCGCCATCTCGGCCACGGTTGGCACTCGGCCGAGCTCTGAGGCGAGCTGCTGCTCGGTGGCTTCGAGGCGGCGAGCGAGCAAGCGAACCGAACGGGGGGCCCAGTCGGCGGCACGCACGGCATCGAGGATCGAACCACGGATGCGCTGAGCGGCGAAGCGTTCGAACGGAACACCTCGGGATTCGTCGTAGCGACGGGAAGCCTCGACCAGACCGAGAGCGCCGGCACGTGCCAGCTCCTCACGGTCGACGTGGCGGGGGAAGTGCACAGCTACCTGAAACACCACGTGCTTGACCAACGGAAGATGAGCTTCAATGCGCTCATTGATTTCGTTGCTTGCCTTGACTTCAGTCTTTGCTCGAGGACCCATCGGGTTCGCCCTTCGGTTGTTCTCCATCACGAAGAAAGGTTTCGGCACAACCGGGGTCAAAACTTGAGCAGAAATTTTAGAAACTTCTGGTTATCCAGAAGATCGGCCACTCTCTGTGGCAACTTGAGAAGATTTCTCACTGAGGGTCAACTTCGCCCAGAACCAAGCAGAGTTTTCCACGAAGTTTTCCACAGGCTTGTGGATTGCCTCACGGTGCGGGACGGCCCTCACACCGCGCGTGGTAGACGACCGGGCGTATGAATTTTGGCCCCGACCGCATCGAGGACCGGGTCGACGATCTATGTCGATGAGACACCCTCGAAGATCGCCGCTTGTACACCGCGGGCATGGAGCTCTCGCAGCATGGGGCCCGGATCATCGAGCTCACTCAATCCATAGGCGCCCGAGCGAAGCCTGCCTGCTGCCATTTCCCGGGCGCACACGGCGGCCGTGGTCCCCGCAGCCACTGACGGGTGATGCATCACGCCAAAAATCACGGTTTCAACTGCGCCTGCAGTGCGGCCTCGCACCTCTACCCGCACGGCACCGGGTCCGCCATCGGCGTGCGGTGGTCGCAACATGGGTAGTCGGCCGGTAAGGCGGTCTCGCCGATTGGCCGTGACTCGGGCCGAGATTCGGTTGGCGTCAGGAAAGGCCCGTTGCAGGAGCAGCGGGCTCGGCAGAGCGGCCCGATAGGAGTCGCGGGCGCCAATGGTCCCGGGGAACCAGGCGAGATCGCGGTCAGAGCCGCCGCGTCTCTCGACCCATGAGCCATCACTCCACACCAGACCCGGCTGCTTGAGCGCCCGATGGTGCTGCCGGGCGCACGCTGGACCACCCGTGCCGGCCTTGGCAACGGAGATCTCGTCGACGTCATCGAGACGGTTGGCTGCGTGTCGCACCAAAAGACACGTGAGACCTGGGGCGAACCCCACCCCGACCGCCACCGTTCGACCTTGACCGCGGGCCATCTCGTCGAGTTCAAGCAGGCGATCAACATCTTCTGGCGCATCACTGATCGAGACAACGCTTGTGCCCGCCCGAACGAGCTGCTTGGCCGGTTCGTAGTGCGTGCCAGGCGGCCCGGCCAGAATCGCCACGTCGACCTTGCCGGCAAAATCGTCGATCCGAATGCGAGTGCCGGTTGCTACGACGGGCTTCGCAACAGGGCCGCACGCGTCAGCAACGAGTTCGGCGCGACGCGCATCTAGATCGGAGATGACAAGGCCATCGACATCGTTGCGAAGCTGTCGCGCCGCGTGAGACCCGGTTGCTCCGAGGCCGATGACGCCAATACGAGTCAACGAAGGTCAACCTCGTCGACTTCTCGCCAACCGCCGGTTTGTGGGGGCACACCACCGGTGCCGCGCAGGCGGAAAAAGGCAGCAACAAGCCCTGCCATCGACAATGCGCCTGCGACTCGCCGAACCAATCCGAGCATCAGCAAAGCGTAATGCGAAAAGCCCCGGCACCTTGGCCGGGGCTTCGCACGTTCACTACTTACGTTGTGATCTTTGTGTTGCTGTGGGGCTAACAAGAGTTGAACTTGTGACCTCACCCTTATCAGGGGTGCGCTCTAACCAACTGAGCTATAGCCCCGAGGAACCGCAAACGCTAGCGGCTCTGGGAATCGTCGGCTACCTGTTTTGGCGAAGCTACCGGCGGCTTGTCTTCGCCGGGACTCGCACCGTCTCTTCTTCGATCACGGTGATACGAATGCCACCAATGAGGTCGGAGATCAGGTTGAACACCACGGTGAGCAGCACAACCATGACCGATGAGGCCAACGTGAGCATGCCCGCGATGATCACGGCTGAGCGGAAGACCACATCGCCATTGATTTCGAAGGTCTCGTAGTCGCCGAGTTCGGTAATGAAGTTCTCGATGTTCTCGAGCGTTCCGGAGGCCAAGGCGGCGTTCCACACCAGAACGCTGGCCAGCAACATCGCAGCGAAGAAGGCCAGATGGAACAGCACCGAGAAGGTGAGGACCGACCAGGGGTCGATGTGGCGAACCACTCGGCGAGCCTTGCGAGCTCGTACCTGCTTGCGGCGGCGAGGACGACGCTTGCGAACCTCGCTGGGTGACGCAACGACGGCTCCGCTGTCGACCTTTGCGGCCGGCACCCCGACCGGTGGGACGGCGTCGTCGAGATCGAAGTCGTCGTCGAAGTCGGCATCGAGGTCAGGGTCGAAGTCGGTATCGAGATCGGGGACATCGATGGGGTCGACGAGGGCGGTTGGCGCCTCGGCATCAACATCGGATGTGAGGTCGATGAGCCCGTTTGCCTCGAGATCATCGGTGTCTACATCGGCCTCGAGATCAGCACTGGCTAGATCGGCGCTGGCTAGATCGGCACTGGCGAAGTCGTCGTCGAGTTCGTGATCGAACAGGTCGGCGCCGTCGATACCACTGTCGGTATCGCTGTCGCTGTCGGTATCGCTCAGCGAGGCATCGACCTCGAGATCAGCATCGGCGTCAGTGTCGAGCTCTGTGTCGAGATCAGCCTCGGCGTCTGTGTCGAGATTGGTCTCGGCCTCCACGTCGGCGTCTAGATCGACATCCGGCTCAAGATCGCCATCGAGCTCGATGTCGGTCTCAAGCTGTTCGACCTCGAGGTCGGCCAGCTCAACGTCGGCCAGCTCGGTGTCAGCATCGACGTCGAGATTCTCGATCTCATCACCGTCGAGCACGTCAAGATCAGCGGCCTCGGCGTCTAGCTCGACGTCAACATCGGCGTCAACGTCGGCCTCGAGATCGGCGTCCAGCTCAGGGCTGTCGACGAAGGCCGAGGCAACATCATCGAGCTCGGCGTCGGTCTCGAGTTCAGTGGCGTCAAGCTCGGCGGCGAGTTCATCGACCGCGGCAGCTTCATCGACGGGGAGGCTGTCGAGGTCGAGGTCGTCCTCGTCGCCCTTCTTCTTGTTGCGTCGATCAGAGAAGAACGAGCCAAGACCAAACCCTTTGGCCGCCTTCGCGGTGTCACCGCCATCGAGATCAATCGAGCCGGAGTTCAGGTCAAGATCGGCGCCTGCGTCGAGGCCGGAATCAACGTCGAGATCAGGAGTGAGATCGGCGCTCGCCACGTCGGCGTCTGTCAGCTCATCGATGTCGATCTCGTCGAGATCAACCACCTCATCGCTGTCGACCGGCTGAAACCCAAGTTCTGCCGCGAGGTCGGAAATGTCGTCATCAATCGCAGCGTCATCGGTGTCGAGATCGGCCACGACCTCATCCACAGCAATCTCGTCCGCGCCATCGCCGGATTGGTCGTCGAGCTCGAGTTC
This sequence comes from uncultured Acidimicrobiales bacterium, assembly GCA_938009905.1. Taxonomy (GTDB): domain Bacteria; phylum Actinomycetota; class Acidimicrobiia; order Acidimicrobiales; family SZUA-35; genus CALEWY01. Next base: position 21,472 of record CALLGK010000045.1, read on the forward strand.
GGTGACCTCGACGTCGTCGGTCACGCCATTGGTGTTGGGCGCGTCTTGAGCGAGATCTTCGATGGGTTCGATCACCGTGTCATCGGCGTCATCGACCGTCACATCATCAACAACAACCACGTCGTCTTCAACTGATGGTTCAAAGCCGAGCGCCTGAACGAGATCGTCGTCAATTACCGCCGAGTCATTCGACGAAAGCTCATCCGAGGGCATCGGAGCAGTCTATGTCGCTGAGTGGCGTTGGGCTGGTCACTCCCCTGGATCAAGGCCAAGATGCCGTTCGGCGGTTGCGGTGGCCCGAATCCCGTCGAACTCGACAACCACCGACACCTCATTTTCCCCGCTATCAAACGCAACCAATGTGGCGTTGTTTGCACTGGCCAACCGAACTGCAGCAGCTCGCCCGTCAGCGACGCCAGCAAGCGATGCAGCGTCGGCTGCGCTTTGGGCCTGGGCTCGTCGAGCGGCTCGGTCAGCCACACCGGCCACAAGGGCGACCGACACGAACAGAAAGGCGAGCGAGAACGCCATCAGCGGGAGTATCGACCCCCGCTCACGTCCCCGCTCCTCACGTGGTGGGGTCTTCTCGGCATCGCTGATTGGAGTTTCTGACGTCGACATGAATCAACTCCTGGGCGCGCTGGTCATCAACCACGATGAGCAGCCAGGTTCAGGGGGAAGATTCAGCAGGGCGTGACGGCCTACTCGTCGGTTGATTCGTCTCCCGAAGCCTCAGCATCGCGGTCAGCAGCCGTATCGGCCTCAGCGGTGCCAGCACCATCACCGTTCGGAGCAGCGCCTTCAGCGCCATCGCCCTCAGGAACAGCACCTTCAACGAGCCCGGTGTCGAGGAGCTCGCTGTCGACCTCTTCCTCTTCAACCACAAGACGTCGAGCGACAGCAGCAACTTGGTCGCCATCTGACATGTTCATGGCCTTCACGCCTGTGGCGTCTCGGCCCTGCTGGGAAATGGCAGCCACTGCGGTGCGAATCACCACGCCGTTGGTGGAAATGAGGAAGATCTCGTCGGCCTCGTAGGCGAACATCGCCCCGACAACCTGGCCCTTCTTCTCGTTGACCTTCACGCAACGCACACCAAGGCCGGCTCGACCCTTCGGCGTGAACAGGCTTGGATCAGTCCGCTTGCCGAACCCTTCATCGGTCACGATGAGCAGTTCGGTATCGGGCTTCACCACGTCCATGGAAACGAGCTCGTCGCCTTCGCGGAACTTCATGCCCCGCACACCGGCGGCGGTGCGACCCATGGCTCGCACCTGGTCTTCCTTGAAGCGAAGTGCCTGACCCTTGCGCGAGATCATGAAAATGTCGTGGACACCGTTGGTGGGCACAACCGACACAAGCTCGTCGCCCTCGTTGAGCTTGATCGCGATAAGGCCGGCCTTGAGCGACGAGTCGTAAGCCGTAAAGAGTGTCTTCTTCACCCGACCCTTGCGCGTCGCGAAGAACAAGAAACGGTTCGTCTCGTAGTCGCGCGTGTCGATGATCGCTTGCACGGTCTCATCAGCCTGCAGGGGCAACAAGTTGACCAGCGCCATGCCGCGCGAGGTGCGGCTGGTGACCGGAATCTCGTGGGCCTTGATGCGATACACCTTGCCTCGGTTCGAGAAGAACAACAGATAGGCGTGCGCGGTCGTGTGCAGAAGGTGATGGACGATGTCGTCGTCGTCATCTTTGAGCTTGGCGCCCGTGACACCACGACCGCCGCGGGCCTGGGTGCGGAACTCTTCAGCTGAGACCGACTTGATGTAGCCGGTCGCCGAAAGCGTGACCACGAGGTCTTCGTCGTCGATGAGATCTTCGATGTCGAGCTCGCCGGGGTCGGGCATGAGCTGGGTAATGCGCTCTTCTCCGAACTCTTCCTTGATCTCGGCCAGCTCGTCCTTGATGACCTGATCGCGCACGACCGGATCGGCCAGAATCGCCTCAAAGCCGGTGATTTCGGCCTGGCGTTGCTCGAGTTCATCGGTGAGGTTGACCGTGGCCAGCCGCGTGAGCTGGCCCAGGTTCATGGCCAGGATGGCTTCGGCCTGATCCGACGAGAACTCGAACGGCTCGGCTTCGAGCGCAGCACGGGCGGCCGGGCGGTCTTCGCTGGCCCGGATCGTGGCGATGATCTCGTCGAGCACATCGCGAGCTCGGATGAGGCCTTCGAGGATGTGGGCTCGCTGCTTCGCTTTGTCGAGGCGGTACTGCGTGCGTCGGGTGATGACGTCGCGCTGGTGCTCGGTGTAGGCCACGAGTGCGTCACGCAGGTTGAGCGTGCGAGGCACCTCGTCGACAAGTGCCACCATGTTGACGCTGAACGTCGTCTGCATCGGCGTGTACTTGTAGAGGTTGTTGAGCACAACCAAGCCGGTGGCATCTCGCTTCAAGTCAAAGACGAGGCGCAGCTTGCCCTTGGCTGATTCGTTGCGAATCTCACGGATGCCTTCGAGATCGCCACGTTCGACCAACTCGGCGGTCTTACGAGCGATCTGCTCGACCGACACCTGGTAGGGCACTTCGGTGACCACGATCTGATCGCTGGTCTTGCCCTCGACGATTTCGGCGACGGCACGCATGCGAATCGAGCCGCGGCCCGTGTGATAGGCGTCGCGGATACCGACTCGGCCAAGAATCTGTGCCTTGGTTGGGAAGTCGGGGCCCTTCACGAACTCCATGAGGTCGTCGATCGTCGCATCACCGTTGTCGAGCAGATGCACGACGGCGTCGATGACCTCGTTGAGGTTGTGGGGCGGAATGTTGGTGGCCATGCCCACCGCGATGCCCTGGCTGCCGTTGACCAGCAGGTTTGGGAAGCGGCTGGGAAGAACGGTGGGCTCGTTGTGCTTGCCGTCGAAGTTGTCGCGGAAGTCGACGGTGTCCTCGTCGATGTCGGCCAGCATCTCCATGGCCAACTTGGTGAGCCGACACTCGGTGTAGCGATAGGCAGCAGGCGGATCGTCTGGCGAGCCGAAGTTGCCGTGCGGATCAATGAGCGTGTGGCGCAACGAGAAGGTTTGACCCATACGAACCATCGAGTCGTAGATCGCGGAGTCGCCGTGTGGGTGGTACTTACCGATCACGTCGCCAACGACCGTTGCGCACTTGACGTGGCTGCGGTCTGGACGGTGGCCGGCGTCGAACATGCTCCACAGAATCCGGCGGTGCACGGGCTTCAAGCCGTCGCGCGCATCTGGCAGAGCGCGGCTGATGATGACCGACATGGCGTACTCAAGGAACGACTGTTCCATTTCGGCCTGGATCTCAATCGGCTCGATGCCTGATGGAGGTTCCTCGTCGACGCCGTCAGTGGTGTCTGGTGGTAGATCGCTCATCGTCTATGCCCGCCTAGATGTCGAGGAATCGAACGTCGTCGGCGTTCGTCTGGATGAAGTTCTTTCGCGACTCAACGTCGTCGCCCATCAACACGCTGAAGACTTCGTCGGCAATCGCTGCTTGATCAACGGTGACCTGAAGCAGCGTGCGCGTTTCTGGGTCCATCGTGGTTTCCCAAAGCTCTTCTGCGTCCATTTCGCCGAGACCCTTCAGGCGTTGGAACTCCGCATTGGGATGTTCGGCGGCGTAGGCGTCTCTGGCCGGGTCGTCCTTGAGGTAGATCTTTGACTTGCCGACTTCGGTCGAGAACAACGGCGGCTGCGCGATGTAGATGTAGCCAGCCTCAACGAGCGGGCGCATCTGGCGGAAGAAGAACGTGAGCAGCAGAGTGCGAATGTGGCTGCCGTCGACGTCGGCGTCTGCCAACAGAATCACCTTGTGGTAGCGCACCTTCTCGACCTCGAAGCCCTCGCCCTCGAGGTCGTCTTCTTCTGGGGCTTCGCCGAGTCCGGCACCGATGGCCTGGATGAGTGAGACAACCTCGGTGTTCTTGAGCATCCGATCGGGTCGGGCCCGCTCAACGTTGAGGATCTTGCCTCGAATGGGCAGGATCGCCATCGTGCGTGGATCGCGGGCTTCCTTGGCTGAACCACCGGCTGAGTTGCCCTCGACGATGTAGAGCTCTGACTCGCCAGGATCCTTGCTTTGGCAGTCGGCCAGCTTTCCAGGCAGACCGGCACCATCGAGTGCAGACTTGCGTCGGATGGTCTGGCGAGCGGTGGTGGCTGCGATTCGGGCTTTTGCCGCCATGATCGCTTTGTTGACCATGGCCTTTGCTTCGCGAGGATGCTCCTCGAACCACTCCCGAAGCTTCTCGTTTGTGGCCTTCTCGACGAGCGAGCGAACCGAAACGTTGCCCAACTTCGACTTGGTCTGACCTTCGAACTGCGGCTCCTGGATACGAACCGAGATGACGGCGGTGAGGCCTTCTCGAATGTCTTCGCCTTGGAGATTGTCTTCCTTCTCCTTCAAGAACTCTCGCTCGCGGGCGTAGTTATTCACCGTACGAGTGAGCGCAGAGCGGAAGCCCTGCTCGTGCATGCCGCCCTCGAGCGTGCTGATGCCGTTGGCAAACGAGTGGATGCCATCGGCCTGGTAGCCGGTGTTCCACGCGAACGCGATCTCAACCTCTTCAGTCTCGTCCTTCTCTTCGAACCAGCCGGGCTCGGCGAACAGAGGCTCTTTCGTGGCGTTGAGATGACCGACGAAGTCGCGGATGCCGCCGTCGTACTTGTGCACGAGCGGCTCTGACGCGGGGTCGGTTTCGTCGATGAGCTGCAACTCGAGGCCGGCGTTGAGAAACGCCATGATCTGGAATCGGTCGGCCAACGTCTGGGCCCGATAGTCGGTGCCCTCTTTGAAGATGATGGGGTCTGGCCAGAAGCGGACCGTTGTGCCCGTGACCGCCTCGCCGTCTTCGCCCTTTGGTGCGTCGCCAATGACCTTCAGCTTTTGGTCTGGCTGACCGCCGTCGACAAATGACATCGAGTGGCGTTTGCCCTTGCGGTCGATGTCGACCTCGACGCGGGTGGACAATGCGTTGACGACTGAGATGCCGACGCCGTGCAGACCACCAGAGACCTTGTAGCCCCCGTCGCCAAACTTGCCGCCGGCGTGAAGCACGGTAAGCACAACTTCAGCTGCGGTGAGATCTTCATATTTCGGGTGGGGGTCGACGGGGATACCGCGACCGTCATCGCGAACTTCGACACCACCGTCTTTGAGCATGGTGACAACGATGCGCGAACAGTGTCCCGCCATGGCTTCATCCACCGAGTTATCGACCACCTCCCAGACGAGGTGATGGAGCCCGGTTGGACCCGTCGACCCGATGTACATACCGGGTCGTTTCCGGACGGCTTCGAGGCCTTCCAGAACTTGAATTTGGGACGCGCCGTACTCACCTGATTCGGCCGTTGAGGCTGCTGCCTCGGGTGCCGTTTCTGCCGCGTCTTTTGTGGGATTTCCGTCGGTTTTTGAGTCCATGATCAGTCGCAATCAGCGAACGCCAATTCTACCAGTGATACGGGCCCATTCTTGGGAGGGTCGACCCGCAGTCAGGGAAGGATGCGAGTGGTTACTCGCTGGACGGTGAGACCGTCGAAAGCCGCACTGAAGCGGCGCTTGATTTGTGCGTCCATCCACGTGATCTGTGAGGCCCACGTGGCGTCCTCACATCCGATCACCAACACCCCATCAATGAACTCAATCGGGCGGGTTGGACCGTCGAGCCCTGGCCCCACGATCTCGCCCCACCGAGCGTTCAGATCGACCAACGTGCGCACCGGTGGCGCACCCATTTGCGACAGGAACCGCTCGAGGGTTTCTTTGATCGGCTTGGGATCTGGGGGGAAGCTCATTCGTTGACACCCTTCACCACTTCGAGGTGGTCGCCGTGGTGCTGCAGAATCTGATCAGGAACGGTATCGGGCGGCAGACCTTGTGCGCTCGTGATCACGGTCTGCCCAGGGGGTAGTGAATTGAGCAGGGCCTTGGCGCGATCGGGATCGAGCTCGGACAGCACGTCGTCGAGAAGCAGCAACGGCGGCTCTCCCAGCCGTTCTGCGAGGAGCCGATGGCCAGCAAGACGTAGGGCGAGGGCAAGCGTGCGCTGTTCGCCCTGAGAACACTCTGTGCGACTGTCAAAGCCATCAACGGTGAGCACGATGTCGTCGCGATGAGGACCGATAGACGTGGTTCCTCGACGCACGTCGTTTTGCCTGGCCGCTTCAACCGCCTCGGCCATGTGCTCGGTGTCCCACGAACGGTTGTAGTACGCCACCACATCAACCTCGGTGCCGCTCAGCACCCGGTAGGCCTCGGTCGCAAGCGGCATGAGGTCGACAAGCAGGTTCTCGCGGCGGATGGTGAGGTGCTCACCGGCCGCGGCCAGCTTCTCGTCCCAAACGTCGAGCGTGAGCAGCGAGGCTTCATCGCCCGACCCTGTCATCTGTCGCAGCAAGGCATTGCGTTGTTTGAGGATGCGATCGAGGTCGGACACCACAGCATCGGCCGGCGGATCAAGGGCAACGATCAGATCGTCGACGTACTCGCGGCGTACAGACGGGCCCTCTTTCACAAGTGACAAGTCATCGGGACCGAATACTGTGACCCGCAGTGCTCCCAAGAGATCACGGGTGCGCTTGAGCACCTGACGGTTCACCTGAGCCCTCGTTCGACCCTTCGCTAGCTCGAGCTCGATGAGCACCTCGCGATCATCGCGAATGCCCGTCGCTCGCACGATGGCACGATCGGCTCCCTTGCGGACAAGGCTGTCTGTAGGGGACTTGCGAAACGATTTCAGTGTCGCCAACAACGCAAGCGACTCGAGCAGGTTTGACTTACCGGCGCCGTTGGGGCCGAGCACCGCGGTGAAGCCAGCATCGAGATCGATCTCGAACTGCTCATAGTTGCGGAAGTCGGTCAGCCAGACCTTCGTTAGGCGCACCGCGAACCTGCCGCGTGCTGCACGTGGCCCAGTGGGCCGTACAGACCGATCAGGAGACCCGGACGGGCATCAGCAGGTACAGGAACTCGTCGTCGCCAGCCATGCGAACGAGTGCTGGTTTCAGCTCGTCGATCGTCGACAAGGTGATCTGCTCGCTCGAGGTGACCTCTGCTCCTTCGAGGAGGTACTGCGGGTTGAACGCCACGGTGAGCGGCGAGCCCTCGTACGTACCCTCGACGGCCTCGCGGGCGGTACCGACGTCTTGGGTGACCGCGACGAGTTCGACGCCAGAGTCAGACATCTCAAGCCGCACCGGCGTTGCCTCGCGGGCCAGCAGCTTCACGCGGCGAAGGGCATCAAGCAGTTCGGACCGCTCAACCGTGAGCACGTTGGGGTGCTCGTCTGGAATCAGACCGCGATAGTTCGGGAACTCACCTTCGATCAACCGTGTGATGAGCTTGACGGCTCCGACCTCGAACGACGCCTCGCGCTCGCCAAGGCGTAACTGCACGTCATCGCCGCCACCGAGAATTCGGTTGAGCTCATTGAGAGCTCGCGACGGAATGAGCACCGACTGGCCCTCGTCGAGGATCGAAGCCCCTGGTACGTCGCGCATCGACAGCCGGTAGGAGTCGGTGGCAACCAGGCGGAGCCCGCCGGACTCGGCGGCCAACAACACACCGGTGAGAATCGGGCGAGAATCGTCTGAGCTCGCAGCCGGGATCACCTGCTTGAGGGCCTCGGCCAACATGTCTGATGACAGCGACACGGACTCTTCCGGCAACCCGGCAATCTGCGGGAACTCGTCGCCGGCGATCAAACGGATGCTGAAATCACTTCGGCCAGCCGAGATGCTGAGCTCGTCAGCTTCGGCCGCCAACGACACCGCGCCGGGCTCGAGCGCCTTGACGATGTCAGACGCCAGTCGAGCAGGAATGATGGCCACACCATCGGCCTCACCTGAGACCGTGACAGTCACATTGATCGTTAGGTCGAGATCGCTGCCGGTGAGGCTCAGCTGGTCACCGACCAACTCAGCCCGCACGCCAGACAGGCCGGGTAGACCACCCCGCCCACTTACAGCTCGGCTCGCAGTGCCGAGGGCATCGACCAATACATCTCGTTCGCAACGGAACTTCACCGCTGGTTCTCCCGGGTTGGAATGTCGTGACGGGCGTCCACGCTTCGGCTCAGTTGAGCCTGTCCGCAGGGTTGTCCGCAATAACCATCTTCTTTTTGTCTAATCAGATGGTGGTAGTAGTAGGACCTGTGGATTGTGGATGAGCCGACATTGTGCCTGGTCAGACCGGCTCTTGCTGTCCACCGCGCCGGGTGGACGATCCCCAGACCGTTCATGGTCCTGCTTGTTGGCTGGGGATGAGAAGTGTGACGTCCACCAGTTGTCCCGGCGTGACGCACAGGCTTTCCCACAATCGTTGTTCGCAGGTCGGCGAGGCTCACGGCGCGCTCACTCCCCCGACTGCGCCGTGCTGCGCACGGTCTTCTCGAGCTCGGTGACCTGGTCGTAGATGACCGTGCGCTCTTTCATGAGCGCACCGATCTTGTCGCACGCATGCATCACGGTGGTGTGATCACGGCCGCCGAACTCTCGGGCAATAGCTGGGTAGCTGTGGTCGGTGAGTTCCCTCGACACAAACATGGCCATCTGGCGAGCAATCACCAGTGGGCGACGACGCGACTTGCCCGTGAGGTCGGTGATGTCGAAGCCGAACTGCTCGGACGTTGCTTCGAGAATCATGGCGACGGTGATCGGGCGGGGCTTGCGGTCGGCGATGAAGTCCCGAAGGATTCGCTCGGCAAGCTCGCGTGTCATCGCTTGTGAGTTGAGGTTGGCGAAGGCCGTGACCTTGTTCAGTGCACCTTCGAGCTCGCGAATGTTGCTCGTGATGTTTGAGGCGATGAATTCGGAGACCTCATTGGGCAGGAAGTAGCCGTCACGGTCTGCCTTCTTGCTCAGAATCGCCATTCGAGTATCGATGTCTGGGGGCTGAATATCGGTAAGCAGCCCCATCATGAAGCGACTGCGGAGGCGATCCTCGAGCGTCGGAATGGCGTCTGGTGGTCGGTCGGATGACAGCACGATCTGGCGGCCGGTGCTGTAGAGATCGTTGAACGTGTGGAAGAACTCTTCCTGGAGGCCATCGCGGCCAGCGATGAACTGAATGTCATCGATGAGCAGCACGTCGATCTGGCGATACCGCCGCTTGAACTCGTTTGACTCGTTCTGACGAATCGAATCGACGAACTCATTCAGGAAGGTCTCGGTGGAGACGTACTTCACTGAGCGGTTCGGATAGACGTCGTTGACGAAGTGTTCGATGGCCTTGAGCAAGTGCGTCTTGCCGAGTCCAGCGCCGCCGTAGATGAAAAGCGGGTTGTAGGCATCACCTGGCTTTTCGGCGACGGCAAGGGCAGCGGCGTGCGCAAAGCGGTTTGAACCGCCGATCACGAAGCTGTCGAAGCTGTACCGATCAGTGAGGTCAAACCCGGGATTGACTGTGCTGGCCGGCGTTGTCGCTTCCGTGGGCTGAGACGACTCGGGAAACACGACGTCGATGTCATCGGTCGCTCCCCCACCGGACAGGTCGATCTGGCCGCTGTCGACGTTGACCACCGGGGCGTCTACGTCTACGTCGTCGAACAACGTCGGGTTGGCCAGGGTTTCGAATTCAACGGCGATCGCGGAGCCTGTGGCGTCTGCGAGTGCCTCTTCGATGAGAGGACGAAATCGGCCGTCGAGCTTGTCACGAACAATGCCATTCGGGGCCGAGAGCACGATCGACGTGTCGGTGCTGCGAATCGGCGCCACCGAGGCAAACGTGCTTTGCCAGACGCCTTCAGACACCTGGGCCTTAATGAGACCCAGAGCTTGGTTCCACACGTCTGTTTCCTGCAGTGATCCGCTCATCCGCTCGTCACCGCGAGAATTCGTGGTTGTTCGACTGATTGGGAGGCGTAGGCGTGTTCTGTCTGCTGCCGTTTTTCCACCGCTAACTCTTCCTCGCCCGGGCTGGTGCGTTGCGCTTTTTCGGGACAGCGGTGGTGCCGCCGTGCACGGAAGAACCGACTGTCCCCACTTCCCACAACGTTGTCCACAACGCAGACCCCATCATCTAACAGCCTGGTGAATTCGCACTGTTTCACGTGACGACTGATCGTGACGCTTCGACAGTTTGAGCTTCGCCAGGCGTCAGAAGCGGGCGCTCCGTGACGGACCTGTTGCGGGAGAGGGCAACCTAGCAGCGACTCGTTTGCCCTGCACCCGAGACTGTGGAAAAGGTCACGACAGCCCGATTATGTGGGTTTTCGGGCTCTTGCTCGTCGAATTGACGTCGTGGGCACGATTGTTCGGTCGATTCTGGCGATCAGGAGCACGAGAACGGCAGAGTGCACTGATAGTCTTGTTCCGCTGCCCTGGCCGCCGCTGAGTTGTTGAACACGATCCACACCTCATGCTCCGGACGGCCCCCAGCAGATGTCATGCAGCGAATGTCGTGCCGCAAATAACTTGCCAGAGTTGCTTGGCGTCGCGACGACGAGGAGTGAGAGATGAAGCGCACATTTCAACCCAATGGCCGTAAGCGGTCGATGAAGCATGGCTTTCGGGCCCGCAAATCAACTCGAGGTGGACGAGCCGTGCTGCGGTCGCGCCGCCTGAAGGGTCGCCACAAGCTGAGCGCCTGAGGGACGGTGTCTCTCACGCCAACCGCTCTCGATCTGGCGCAACCCACCACTCGCGCCGTTGTTTCTGCGCTCCGCAGCGAACAGCGTGTCTCAGTCGGCGGACGCCGGTCGCCTTTGCGTCTGACCTACGTGTCAGACGCTTTCGTGCGCCTGGATGCCGGAACATCAGCGGGCGTGCAGCCAATACGTGACCATAGATTATGTTTTGCCATTGGTCGTCATGTTGGCAACGCGGTCCTCAGAAACCGCTGTCGGCGTCGTGTTCGGGCCGCCTTTGGCGACGTGGTGCGCGATCGAGATGTTCCGGAAGGCGGCTTTCTGTTTCGACCTACCGCAGCGATCGCAACCATGCCGTTCGACTCGTTGGTTGAGCTCGTCACATCGCTGATCGACGAACTCCACAAGAAGCTTGTTCCTGCAGGGAGTCCCTTGTGAGTGCACCATCAGATATCGACCAGCCTGTCCAAGAGACTCCGGATGTTGACGAAACAACATGCGACCACACACACTCGACGCAAAGTGACGAGTCGTCTCTCTCTGTGCGAATTCTGCTTCGTTTGCTCTCGTGGTATCAGTTGACGTCAGTCATTCGACGCCCTCGTTGCCGCTACATTCCTACCTGTTCTCACTATGCAGTCGAGGCCATTTCCCTGCACGGTGCACCCCGCGGAAGTTGGCTTGCGCTCAAGCGCTTGAGCCGATGCCAACCATTTGGCTCCTTTGGTTTCGACCCCGTCCCCGGATCGGAGTGATCCATGTTTGATTTCATTGCTCAGGTACTCGCCTGGTTCTACCAACTGCCAGTCGTTGGCGGGAGCTATGGCATCGCCATCATCTTGCTGACGCTCACCGTGATGGTTCTGTTGATGCCGCTGACACTGAAGGCGACTCGGTCGACCATCAAGATGCAGCAGCTCCAACCGGAGATGAAGCGCGTCCAGAAGGATTACAAGGACGATCGCGAAGAAATGAACAAGCAGCTCATGGCGCTCTACTCAGAGCACGGGATCAATCCCGTTGGTGGCTGTATTCCTATGCTGGCTCAGCTGCCGGTCTTCCTGGTCCTCTTCCGCGTGTTGCAGGGTCTCACGCGACGGGTATCAGAACGCCCCTACTTCAATTCCGCAAACGCTCTTCGTGACGGCCCGCCGATCGACTCGCAGTCGTTCGATCCGAGGTACGTCGCGACCGACAGCGAGCTGTATCAGGATCTCTCGCAAACCGACGAGATGACCTTCGGTCCGTTCGACTTGGCTGCACAAGCTGGCGATCTGGTGCAAAGCAACTTCCTGAAGGCCATCCCTTACCTCATTCTGATTGCCTTCGTTGTCGCCTCGAGCTACTACCAGCAACGGCAAGTCTCGGCCCGCCGGGGACCAGACAACTCAAACAGCCCGATGAACCAGCAGCAACAGATTCTGTTGCGGGTGCTTCCCTTGATGACAGGAATCTGGTCGTTCTTCTTCCCGGCCGGTCTCGTCGTCTACTGGGCGACGTCAAACCTTTTCCGCATCGGACAGCAATCCTACATCACGCGCCAGATCTATGAGCGTGAGGGTGCAACCGAGAAGCTGGCTGAGGCACGCAAGAAGGCTGAGCTCGAAGAGAAGAAAAAGGGCAAGGGCAAGAAGAGTGGAGATGCGGCCGACGCAAAGAACGGCTCGTCCAAGGACAGCTCGCAGAAGAACGGCGCGAAGAACAAGAACAAGAACGCCAAGAAGAACGGATCGCAGAACGGTGACAGCGAGCCCGATCGCGAACTGACAAAGGCCGAGAAGAACAACGAGGCGTGGAAGGCCCAGCGGGCGAAGGCTGCGAAGAAGAAGCGGTCATCGTCAACACCGGGCACCTCGAGTCGGGTGACTCCGAAGGGAACCGCGCCAAGTCGATCGAAGAAGAAGAAAAAGTAGACCGTTCGCACGTAGCGAATAGGAACGACGAATCCGGCTGACGTGCCGGCTCGAGATGAAAGAGGCCACTGTGGAGTGGGTTGAGACAACCGCCAAATCGATTGAAGAAGCCAAGGATCTGGCTCTCGACAAGATCGGGGTCGATACGAGCGAAGCTGAGTTCGAGATTCTCGAGGAGCCGCGCCAAGGCTTGTTTGGGCGCACCAGGGGACAAGCTCGGGTGCGAGCCCGGGTTGCCCCGAAGGCACCACGCGCCAAGGAAGAGCGCGGCCGACGCCGTCGGAAATCCGGTGGCGGTGAGAAGGGCGGCAACAAGGGTCGCAACAACAAGGCCAACAACGAAGACCCCTGTGGCGCTAACCAGGGCGACGGTGCAGCGGACGCTGCTGATCAAGCAAGCGATGGTGGTGACAACCAGCGACGCGATGGCGGTGGCCGTAAGAACGGTGGCCGCAAAGGAACCAACAAGAAGTCGAATCGTGGGGGATCGGGCGACCGGTCTCAGAGAGGCAACAACATGAAGTCAGATGCGCCAGAGTCGTCACTTGAGGAAGTACAGGCTTGCGTCTCGGGCTTCCTTACCGGGCTGACCGGAGCCTTTGGCTTCGATGATGCACCGGTCGAAATCGATACGTCGAATGACGAGGTGTATGCGCAAATCCAAGGTAAGCACGGCTTGCTCCTTGGTCCGAAGGCTCGCACGCTCGATGCTATTCAGGAACTCACTCGCATCACCGCCCAACGGACGGCGCCCTCATCGATTCGCATCAAGGTCGACGTCGGTGGCTATCGCGAACAACGGGGCGTCGCCCTGGCCCAATTCGCTCAGAAGGCCGCAGCGAAGGCGATCGACGAGCAGGTCGAGGTTGTGCTCGAGCCAATGTCGCCACCTGATCGCAAGATCGTCCACGATGCGCTCAACGACGTGGAGGGTGTGTCGACTCGATCAGCAGGTGCCGATCCTCGACGCCGAGTGATCGTCGTACCCGATGAGGCACCGGCTGATGCCGATGCTGACGCAGCGAGTGCCGACACCGCAGACGCCGACGTTGCTGATGACAGCACCGACGTGGATGCTGGAGAAGACGCTGACTGACAACGGACTTCACTCCGTTCTTGAACGGGCCCGGGCCGTGGGATTCCTCGGCCCGGGCCCGTTGTCTGTTCACGCTGAGCACGCAGCTCAGTATGCGGAGCGAATCCCGGCGACGGCCGCCACGGTGCTCGACATCGGTTCTGGTGGCGGCCTGCCCGGACTGCCGATCGCGCTGTCGCGTCCTGAACTTCAGGTCACGCTGTTGGACGCGGCGCAACGTCGAACGGCCTTTCTTCTTTGGGCGACAACCGAGCTCGAACTTGAGGATCGGGTCACGGTTCTGACCGGTCGAGCCGAACACTTTGGTCAGGCTGAAGAGACCCGGCGCCGGTTTGATGTTGTTGTCAGTCGTGGCTTCGGTCCCCCAGCCGCGACGTTGGAATGTGCCGCTGGACTGGTTCGCACCGGTGGCCACATCTTGGTGTCCGAACCCCCCGAAGGTCGTCGTTGGCCGGTCGACGAGCTTGCACTTGTTGGTCTCCGAGTTGTCGTCAACGACGGTCCAATTGCGGTCTTCGAAGCGAATCAGGATCTGGTCGAGACGTATCCCAGATCGGCCAAGGCGATGAAGCGCCAGCCACTCTTTGAGCTCTGAGAGTTCTTGACCGCTTGGGCTGACGGCGTTTCACGTGAAACATTTCGAGGCTGTCGGCAGTTGTGCCTGGCCTCTGCGTAGGACCACATCGAGCCATCAGGCTGGTCGGCAGAATGGATGTCTCGAAGCACTCGCCCTTGCATCGCTAGGTCCTCTTGGATGGCAAGGAATCCGACTCGTCTTGACCAGTGGCGCCAGCTGGACGCCACGGACTTGGTTTGACGAACCCGGACGGGTGAGGACGCGGCCATGAAGAATACGTCGCCGGACATGCCATCCCGACCGCAATCGACATCGTCGAGTCGGCTCGCTCACTCCCGTACAGAAGCGCAGCGCGCCACCTCGAACGACGGGCCGAAGGATGATTGAGCCGAGCCCGGCTGACGCGGCATCACTTCGGTCGAAGTCTCCAGCGAGAGGCCACCCAGACCGAGCATCGCGTCCGTGGTCGGTGGCGGCTAGCGACGTGTCTCGAGCGGGACCGTGGTTGAGGCTCAGCTGATCACCGACCAACTCAGTCCGCACGCCTTCCTGGTCGATGTGTTGTCCGAGATCGTTTGGTGTGAGACCCGACGAGCGCGTTCGGCACGAACGTGAACGCCTGGCCACACCGCCAACGTCACATGGGGTCCCACATCCAACCACGAGTGGAACTTCAGCGCCCCGCTCGTTGGCCGAATTCGATCGGTGCGTGAAGCTCAACCATTGCGTCGAAGGAAATCTTCTGCTCGGTATTGATCAAGTCCCACGTATTGACGATGAGCTGGATCGGACAGCGAACGTGTCTAGAAAGAGTGCGGTGGTCTACGTACCGGTCGTGATTACGGTCGGCCATGGCGTGCACCAACTCTTCCGGTCCATCATTCGGTCGACGGTTGCGTGTTTCCACCTGACTTCGGAGGCCGGCGACGTCGTGATCGCGATGCTCGCAGTTCCAACGTTCTTGCCGCGTCTCAGACCGAAGACGTCAGCTCGTTGGGGAGTTGACGGGACGGCGTGGAGCTGACTCGTGCTGATTCTCTTGTCGGGGCCCGATGTAGCCAAGGTCGCAGGTGGGGCCGGCAAATCAGCGTCGCTGGCTTGTTCACCTCGCCGGCCGATTGATTGGTGGGAGAAACTCATCGTCTTCTCGGAGGGATCGTCAGATGCGGTCGTATCATTTGAGCACGCCACGGCGTGATCGGATCCGCTGTTTCACGTGAAACCTTGAGAGGGTCCTTGAAGTCGTCTTCCCGGAAGGGGAAGATGAACACCGATCTTCAGGAGGATGGATGTCTGCATCTGATCCATCAGAACCCTCGCGCACGGATTCTCCGGCGCCCGCCCACCCGTCTCCGTCTTCGTCACTAGACCAGGCCGCGTCGGGGGCGACCCCGGCTGCTGCCGGTCGAGTTGAGGGTTCGACCGATGAGCCATCGCCACCGATCGCCGATGTCGTGCCGCCTGCTTCCGAACAGCAGTCGGGTCCCGCGACAACCAGTGCGCCAGCCACGACGGAACCACGAGCCCAGGACCCGACAACACAAGCGGGCCAAGAATCATCTGACGCCGGCACGTCGCAGGAAGCTCCGGCTGCCAGCGACACGGGCCCAGCCGTCAGCACGGAGCGACCAGCTCGAACCCATGGCGGTGATCCCTCAGGACCTCGCATTGTTGCCCTGGCGAATCAAAAAGGTGGTGTTGGAAAGACGACAACCACCGTCAGCCTCGGTGCCGCAGCAGCTGAGCTGGGACACCGGGTCTTGGTGGTCGATCTCGATCCCCAGGGAAATGCAAGCACCGGGCTGGGCATCAACCCCCGCAGTTTGGAAGCGTCGATGTACGACGTGCTGCTGCACGACGTTCCGATCGACGACGCGATTGAAGCGGCTTCGGTTCGTAACTTGTTCGTGGCACCTGCCAACCTCGACCTCGCTGGTGCAGAGATTGAGTTGGTGCCTGCGTTCAGTCGCGAGATGCGATTGAAGAACGCGATTGCGTCAGTGAGTGATGACTACGACCTGGTCTTGATCGACTGTCCACCATCGCTTGGTCTGCTGACCGTCAACGCATTCGCGGCAGCCAGTGAAGTGATGGTTCCTGTGCAGTGTGAGTACTACGCATTGGAAGGTCTCGGTCAACTCCTGCGTAACGTCGACTTGGTGCAGCGCAACTTGAACTCCGCACTGCGACTCAGTGCCATTGTTCTGGTGATGTACGACGCTCGAACGAATCTTGCGCAGCAAGTGTCGTCTGAAGTTCGCGAACACTTTGGGTCTGTGGTCTGCAAGACCGTCATTCCGCGAACCGTTCGACTGTCTGAAGCCCCGAGCTTCGGTCAGCCAATCACGGTGTTCGATCCGACGTCTCGAGGGGCCGTGGCCTATCGAGACCTGGCGAAGGAGTTTGCTGGTGAACCGGCGTAGTGGCTTAGGAAAAGGACTCGGCTCGCTCATCCCTACGGATGCGAGCTCGGACCAATCGGGTGACCTGCTTGAGGTTCCCATCAGCGCGATCTCCGCGAACGAGTATCAGCCTCGGACCCGTTTTGAAGAAGAGGCGCTGGTTTCGCTCACGGACTCGATTCGATCACTTGGTGTTCTGCAACCAGTGTTGGTACGTGAGATTGGCCCGGGTCGCTACGAGCTCATTGCCGGCGAACGTCGTTGGCGCGCCGCGCGTCGAGCGGGCTTGCCGTCGATCCCTGCTGTGGTCCGAGAGGTCGATGACCGGCAGTCGCTCGAGCAAGCCGTCGTCGAGAACCTTCACCGCGAGGATCTCAACGCGCTCGAAGAGGCCGCCGCTTACCAACAGCTGATCGATGAGTTCAAACTTACGCAAGATGATGTTGCGACACGAGTCGGTAAGAGCCGCTCAGCGATCGCAAACACACTACGGCTCTTTCAACTTCCAGGATCAGTGCAGAAGCTTGTTGCGAACAGTGAGCTGAGTGCCGGCCATGCTCGCGCCCTCCTGGGCAGTCCCGACCGAGCCTTCCAGGAACAGCTTGCGAAGACGATCGTCGCCGACGGGCTGAATGTGCGTCAGGTTGAGTCAATCGTTCGAGCATCGAATGGCGATGGCGACAGTGACCAAGGTAGTGCGCAGTCGACGCGCAAGCCTGAGCGCCGGCGGGAGCCGGGCGACACGAAAGCCCCTGGACTGCTCGAGCTCGAAGAGCGCTTGGGCGCGCAACTCGACACACGAGTCGACGTGTCGATGGGGAAGTCGAAGGGTCGAATGACGATCGAGTTCGCGGATCTCGATGATCTTGAACGCATCTATCGACTTATCGTTTCCGAGGGCTAGAGACGTCGGACCTCGCACCTCGGCACCGAGCGGATCTCGCCGAATCTTGGCGTTGTGCACAAAGTACACACGGCGGGGTTCCAGTATCCCCAGGTTGTGGAAAACGCTGTGGGTAGAGTGAACTCTCAAGTTAGGGTTCAACTCGATCTCACGGCAGGCTAGAGGCTGAGAAAAGCGGACGTTCGCGCTGTTTTGCATGGTCCGAATCGGAGGCGATTGGCTGCCTCGATGTCGAACGCGGGAATGCAAAAGGCCCGGGTATGAAACCCGGGCCCTTCAAGACGTTCAGTTGTGAGAGCAGATGCTCGAGCTCTTAGAGCCCGAACTCCTCAACGAGTTGAGCCTTGCCCTTGGCACCAACGATGCGCTTCTCGACTTCGCCGTCCTTGAAGACGAGCATGGTCGGGATGCTCATGACGCCGAAGCGCTGAGCGAGCGAGGGGTTCTCGTCGACGTTGAGCTTTGCGATGGTGACGGCGTCACCCTGCTCTTCGGCGATCTCGTCAAGAATTGGTGCGATCATCTTGCACGGACCACACCAGTCGGCCCAGAAGTCAACGATGACGGGAGCGGATGACCCGTTAACAACTTCGTCGAAGGTGGCTTCGGTAAGAGTGGTGACATTGTCGGACATGTGGTCTTGCCTTCCGTGGATGTGTGTGAGTTGAAACCGGCGAGCTGGCGCCCGTATTCCCCGGTGTGCTAACCGTGCACGTTGGCCTCAAGCCAACGCTCAGCATCGAGTGCAGCAGCACAGCCGGAGCCGGCGGCGCTAATCGCTTGTCGATACGTGTCGTCTTGGACATCGCCGCACGCGAAGACACCCTCAACATTTGTTCGGCCGCTGTCCCCATCGGTGATGAGGTAGCCGTTTTCCTTCATTTCGAGCTGTCCTTCGAAGAGGCCAGTATTGGGTCGGTGACCGATGGCAATGAACAGACCGGTGATTGCGAGGTCGGACTGTTCGCCAGTGACGGTGTCTTCCACGATGATCTTCTCGACGACTTGCTCGCCGATGACGTCGACAACCTGGCTGTTCCACTTGAACTTGATCTTGGGATTCGCCATGGCTCGTTCTTGCATGATCTTGGAGGCGCGGAGCTCATCACGACGGTGCACGACCGTGACGGTCTTGGCGAACTTTGTGAGGAAGATGGCCTCTTCCATCGCCGAGTCGCCACCGCCGACGATGGCGATGTCGTGATCGCGGAAGAAGAAGCCGTCACACGTGGCACAGGTGGAAACGCCATGTCCGACAAGGCGTTGTTCATTGGGCAGGTCGAGCATGAGGGCGGTGGCACCCGTCGCGATGATGACGGTGTTGGCCTTGTACGTCGGCTCGGCGGCTTCGGGATCGCCAACCCACACCTTGAATGGGCGTTCTGAGAGATCGACCTTGCTGGCCTTCTCTTGGCGAAGATCTGTGCCGAAACGTGACGCCTGGTCACGGAATGCCATCATCAGCTCGGGGCCCATGATGCCTTCCGGAAAGCCGGGGAAGTTCTCGACGTCGGTCGTGATCATGAGCTGACCACCGGGCTGGTCACCGGTTGAGCTTGGCTCGCCTTCAAGAACGAGTGGTTCGAGGCTGGCGCGGGCGGTGTAGATGGCTGCGGTCAGCCCGGCAGGCCCACTTCCCAAAATCAGGACATCGTGGACGTTTTCTTCTGACATGGATGCGTGTCTCTTCTCGGTGTGTCTGCGTCAGCCATCGCTGACGAATTGCGGGATGATCCCGATGCCACCGATTTTCCGTGGGGGCGACGGGAATTGCTTGCAGCGGTTGAACCGCTCAGACGCCCTTCTTCTTCCAGAGAAAGAAGCCGACTGCGGAGAAGAGAACGCCGAGCACAAGGTAGGCCAGCCAAACCTCGCCGTCGCTGATGAAGGGGAGGTACCCCGACACGACGACTGCGAACCGAACGATGAGCAGGAGGAGAAGGATGAGAGCCACGAGGGCGATGAGCCCTGCGGCAAGGAAGTACACAGCCATACGGGAGGCCACAAGTGCCTTGCCGGTGGTGGCGCCCTTCACGGTGTCGACGTATCCGACCACCGTCGTCGTTGCCTTCGAGGCCCAATCGCCGTCGGCTGGCGTCGCGAGCGGATTGTTGGAGGCGGCGTCGGTGTCAGACATCGGCGTGAGCTTATCGCCCGCGTCTCGTTGGTGCGTTAACCAGCCCCTCGTCTAAAGGAATTCACGCCTCGAGGCGAGAACGTCAGCGTTCGACGACGTTGCAGTTGTCATCAAACAGCACGCCGGCTCGTTCTCCATCAGCACCGGTCACCACAACGAACTCACCGGTGATGTCGTTGTCGATGAGCGCGGGGAACCACTGGGCATCCTGGGTGCTATCGAACAGCGACCGAGCCTTGAACGTTTCGGGCGCAAGGCCCGCAAACTCGCTGTTGCAGAGCGATAGCTCGAGTGGTTGTCCTTCGATCCCGTCGGTGAGCGCAAGCAGCTCATCAAGTGTGGTCTCGGGGAAGACGTCGACGAACGGTCCATTCACCAACGGCGAGGTGAGTTCGTCGTCCTCGTCAGACGCAGGGGCAGTGTCGTCGGCACTGCTGTCTTCGTCGACCGCACCGCTCGTGTCTTGATCAACCGCGGATTCCTCTTCCGAGGAATCGTCTTCCATCGCGTCTTCTGCCATGGCTTCGTCCGCCAGGGCCGACGTTTCATCTTCCATGGCGTCGTCGTCTTCCATGGCCTCGGCATCGTCACTTGCCTCGGCGCCAGCGGCCTCGCCCCCGTCCTCGTCTGCATCGCTCGGTCGGGAGTTAGAAACCTGATCGGTGTCGGCAACAGCGGTGGCATCTCCCGAATCGTTCTGCGTGGCGACGAATCCAATACCGCCAAGCACCACAAGTACACCAGCAGCCGCGGTGAGGATCCGCGGCATGCCCGCCGGTCCACGACGGCGTGAAGTGAGGTCGATAACCGGTGCTGACCCGTTTGTTTCCGCCGGTGGCGTGTCGGCTGGGGGTGGGGTCAGGTCAACAACCGGCGCGACCGCTGCGTCGGAATCTGAGCCAGAGCCGGTGTCGGCAGGGGCGTCGAACGCAGCCATCGCGGCAGCCAGATGGCGCCGCTTCATCTCGGGGTCTGGCGTCGCCACGACTTGGTCCATCTCGACCAACCCGCGCATCAGCTCGACCTGCTCCATCAGAGCAGGGTCGGCCTCAACAAGGCGCACCTCTTCCGGGGTGGCCTCGCCGTCGACATACGCCGACACCACCTCATCGAGGTGTTCGAGATTGGATGGATCGCTCATGACGGGGACTTGGACGGTTGGTCGGGGGGTTCTGGTTCCCCAGTGGGTGGAATTTCTGACGTTGAGGCCAAGACATCGGCAAGGTGCCGACGCCCTCTGGCAATGCGAGATCGGACGGTACCGGCCGGAAGATCCAGTGTTTGGGCGATTTCTGCGTAATCCATGCCGATCACATCACGCAACACGACGGGGGCCCGAAACTCTTCCGGAATCTGAGGAAAAGCGTCATCAATCGAGAGCCGATCGCTCACCTGCTGAGAGATTCCGGGCTCGTCAGAGATGCGTTCTGGCTCCTCAATGGCTGCAATTGGGCGCCTCTTGCGGCGGCGTAGTTCGTCGAGGCATGCGTTTGTTGCCACTCGGTAGCTCCACGTGCGGAACGTCGAGCGGCCATCGAATCGATGGAGGCCTTTGACGATGGCAATCATCGCGTCTTGGCAGGCGTCGTCTGCGTCGGCCTGGTTGCCGGTGACTTTGCGGCAGACGGCGAAGATGCGGTCGTAGTGCCGATCGAGGAGCGCGTTCATAGCGCCCGCGTCTCCACCCTGAGCTTGGGCGACGAGTTCTTCGTCAGCGATCTCGATGCGGCGATCTTAGAAGGTCGGCCGTCGGGGGTCGGGACCCTCGCGAGCAGCCAGTGTCGACATGCTGCCGGTGAGCAACTAGCGAACGACGATTTCGGCGAGCTCGAATCGAAAGTCGTCTTCTTCATCTGGGTCGCTGCCGTCATCTGATGTGCCGTGATCGGTGATCCAGAGAAGCAATTGTGTGCCGACGCCAGACACCTCAACCCGCTCGCGGCCGTCGCCGTCGACGATGGTCGCCGCCGGTGATCCCCATGCCGTCGGGTCTGGTGGGAACTCGTCGCCAACGTAGATCTCGATCGACCAACCGTCTGACTCGGTGTCGAGTTCGATCTCGCTCACTTCAGCTCGGCCACCCAGATCGATCAAGAACCCGACGCCGGGCTTGAGTCGCCCGAACAGCGGGCCTCGGTAGGTATCGGTGCGCCAAACCGTTTCGTCGTTGCCATCGAAGGCGTTTGGCACGAGGTCGTTGAACTCATCCCCATCGCCGCCAAGTGCTGGATCGTCGAGGGCCACCGCGCCAGCAATGCTCGGGGCGACAAGCTCGGTGATTGTGGCGAACGTCGTTTGCGTGGTGTCGTCGCCGCCCCCTTCGGCGTCTGGATCGGCGAATAGTCCACCTTCTGGCTCGTCGTTCGTCGCATCATCGACCGACGACGACGACACCAGTGGCGAGTTTCGAAAGAGCTGTACGGCAACCACAAGCGCCGCTGCGGTGAGAAGCACGGCCAAGGCCGGCAACATCCACGAGCGTTCTGACCTCAGGAACCCCGGGTGTTCATCGTCGTCAAACTCGTCGAGGTCGTCTTCGTAGACGAGATCGTCGCCCTGGCCACCGTAGGTGTGATCGTCGAACGTCTCGTCGTGGGCCGGGCGATCGGCGACCACAAGTGTCTTGTCGTGCTGTTCGCTGCCGGGTCGCACGCCGGAGAGAGCCGCTCGCACATCGAGGGCGGTTGCGAACCGAGCGTCTGGACTGCGGGCCATCAACCGATGGATGACGCCGTTGAGTGACGCGCTCAGATCCGGACGGACGGACTGGGCCTGCGGTGGTGGTTGGTGCAATCTGGCCAGCGCCGTTGCCGCATCGGTGTTGGCCTTGAATGGGGCTTGGCCTGCGACGGCCTCGAACATCACGACACCGAGGGCATACAGATCGGCCCGAGCGTCGACCTCATCGCCGCTCACCTGTTCGGGAGCCAGGTACTTCGCGGTGCCTAGCAGGGTGCCGGTCACCGTGAGGTCGGTGTCTTCCCCCGCCTTTGCGATGCCGAAGTCGGTGACCATGACGCGGCGGTCGGTACACAACAAGATGTTGGACGGCTTGATGTCGCGGTGGACAACGCCCACCCGATGAGCGGCCGCGAGGGCCTCGGAGATTTGGCTGCCGAGATCAATCGCGTCGGGCTCGGACAAGACACTGACGTCGTCGAGAATGGCCCGCAATGTGCGCCCGTGCACGAGCTCCATCACGATGGCTTCCATACCGAGGTCCGACACAGTGTCGTAGATCGCCACGATCGACGGATGAGAGAGGCGGGCCGCCGCCACGGCCTCTCGTTGAAAGCGCAACAGAAAGCCGACATCGGTGGCCAGGTGCGGGTGCAGAATCTTCACCGCGACGTCGCGGCCCAGCACGGTGTCCTTTGCTCGCCAGACCTGAGCCATTCCGCCGTTTGCGATTGGGGAGAGAAGCTCGTATCTGTCGGCTAGCCGTTGCCCAGCTGCCGGCATCGTCATCCGGAGGTCCGTTGCTCTGTCTCGGCGACGCGATCGCCTCGCTCGCCGTCACTGCTGTCTGGCAGATCGCCGGACTCGGCTTCGTCTGCGGCCCGCCGGTCTCGACGAGCTCTGCTGATGGACAGGATCCACCAGATGATCAGGAAGCCAAGGGCTGCACCAGAGAGGAGAAAGCCGAGCCCGGGGATAGCCGTGCTGCGAACTCGGTACTGGGTGCTCGCGAGCTGGGTGCGTCCGTCAGCGGTCCACACTTCGATATTGAGGGGTGACAGACCGAGCGACTTGGTCTCGACGTCGACATCAATGGTCTGCTGTCCCTGCCCAACCTCGACGATCTGTGAGAGGCCGTCTGTGATCTCGATGCGGTCGCTCTGGAAACGAAGCATGACCTGGCGAGTGCCAGCGCCTTCGTTGTTGACGGCGATCGGGATTGACGCGGTGTTTGCCGCCAATGTGACCGACTGACCGTCGAGCAGGCTGATCGACTCGAACTGATCGCCAAGCTGGGCCCTGAGGCGGCCAATCTCACGGGCTCGCTCGTCTTGGTTGAGCGCACGAGCGAGGCTGGCAACGACACCCTGGTCGAACTGATCGGGGCTTACGCCACCGGCCACGTAGAACGAGCGGTAGGTCTCCATGTCGGCCAACAAGGCGTCGAGATCGTCTTCGATGACGAGCAGGTCTTGCGCGGGGCGCTCAACGAGTCGTAGGGGAGTGGCGGTGCCTGAGCCGGTCGCCGTGTTGACGTCGACAGCTTCGACGAGGCCTGGTTGTTCGAGCGCATCAAGCAGGACATCGAGGGCGTTGAGGTCGACCGAGCGAAGTTCGTCTCCACCGATCACGACCGGCGAGCGGTCGCTGCGTTGACGAACCGCCAGCTCGGCCAAGAGCTCATGGGCTCGCAACACGCCGTTGGAGTCGTCGCTTTGGCGCAACTGCAAGGTGCGGCGTTGGTCGATCGTGAGCACGCGAAGACCCTCGCCAACTTCCACGGAGCCGCCAGCTGTTGACGGGAGGGCGTACTCCATGACGATCTCGATGCCGAGATCGGTAAGCATTCTGGCGCCGGTTGAGGTGAGGTTGGCGTTGAGCGGCAGCACGCTTTCGTTGACGGTGAGGCCAAGGTCGTCGAGGCGTTGTCTGGTCGAGCTCAGGGCCGCGGCGTAGATCTCGGGTTGGTCGATTTCGGCGAGTGCGGATGGGTCGAGGTCGAAGTCTGGAACGGCCGTGAGCGGACGTCCGGCGAGCGCTGCCCGGAACGCGTCACGCAGCTCGTCGTCGGTTTCGAGCTGGGGAATCACGCCTTCCTCCAGCACGATGAGGACTGGCATTGAGGGGTGCCGTTCGAGAATTGGGATGACCTCGCTGAGCTCGAGCCCGTCTGCGGACGACACGTTGAGCACTACGTTGGTGGGAAGCGAGACGATCTCGGCCGTTTCGGTTGGCAGCCTGATGAGGTGGGTGCGGATGGTCGACACCGGTCCGTCTGGCTCGCGAATCTCGATCTCGACCGGGTACACGCCGGGATCGCTCAGCAAGACCCGCTCATCGTTGGCGGTGAAGCTACGGATCGGAATGTCGAAGTTGAAGACCCGTGTGGAGTTGATCGTCGTGCGCAACAGCAGCGGTTCTTCGGAGCTCGGGTAGCGGTTGAGTACCTCGCCCAAGATCGGGGCAGACACGGCGGCCTCGTCGGCAATGGCGCCGTAGATCTTGGCTGAAATCGTGGTGTCGAGGCCCACTGGTCCGTCCCACGCAAGCGTCACGCTGAAGGTGCCATCGGCCGCCACGTATGGCGTTTGCGAGACCACCTGAAGCCCGGTGCCTTGCGCCGCAGCATGGCTCTCTGGCTGGATGCTTGACGCGATCGTTGCCGCGATGGCCAACACCAGTGCCGCGACAACCCGGATGTGTCTGACAATCACGTTGCCGTCCAGCGAAGCACAACGAGGCCTTCGTGCTGGCGGGCAAAACCGAGGTGCTCATAGAGCGCGAGCGCTCGTGTGTTGCGCTCCTGGGTGTTGACCATCGCGTGGCCTGCACCCTTTGAGTAGAGCCACCGCAAGCAATCGTGCACGAGAGCCCGACCGACGCCGGCACCTTGGTGGTCTGGATCGACGGCGAGACGCTGCAAGTACCCGCGGTCGCCAGCTCGCCCGGTGACGGCGTATCCGATCGGTGTCCGACCATCGAGCGCGACTCGATAGCGGGCCGTAGGGGTCGCCCGTCGTGCCTCGGCCAGCGAGTTGGTATCGAACTGCCAGAAAGGTTCGAAGGCGCGCTGATCGATGTCGAGCACCACGCGACGATGCCACGGTCGACCCTGGCGTAGGGATCGGGTGATCGCATTCGCCTGCTCGTCGTGGGCCGAGAGGAAGGCGTGATCGTCTCGCCGATCGAGTCGGTAGGCGAGCAGATGCAGATGCTCGAGCACGCGAAATCCGGCCGATACAAACGGTTGGGCGTCGAAACTCGAGAGGGCTGGCGTGACCGCAACTTCGACGCCACGATGCCGCATCTGTTCGAGACAACGATGCACATCGAGGCTCGATGGTGGCCGTCCAGCCCGCCCGGGGGCGACAAGAGCGGTGTAGCGATCGCCCTGCCAGGGCACGACGCGTAGACGGCTCGTGCCTCGTGTTCCGGCCCAGGGTCGCTGGATGCCGGGTCCGAGTGGGTTCGTCGGGGCGTGGTCCACCAGGGGACAACACTATTGGTTATTGCACCCTGGCGGGGTGGTCTCCCGCGTGACGGTGCTTGGCTCACACCCATACGTTCGGCTCTATTGGCCTTCCGCAACTACCCTTCCACCCGTGACCGTGTTGGTATCGACGCACGACCTCTGCTGGCTTCATGACACCGGACGTCAACACCCAGAGCGGCCAGAGCGCCTTACCGCGGTCAAGCAGGGGATCGACGATTCTGATGTGCGCGACGCGGTCACGTGGATCGAAGCACCAGATGCGCCACGTGACGCACTGCTTGCGGTTCACCCGGCGAGCATTCTCGACCGTCTGGCCGACTTGTCCGCCAGTGGCGGTGGCTCGATCGACCCAGACACGGTTGTGTCGACCGAGAGCTCTGCTGCCGCCATCCGAGCCGCTGGGGCCGGACTCGATCTGATTCAGCGGCTCGACGCCGGTGAGGCCGATGCTGGATGGTCGATCGTTCGACCACCCGGTCACCACGCGCTGTCGTCTGTTCAGATGGGGTTTTGTCTGATCAACAACATCGCGGTTGCGGCTCGGCAGCTGGCCGACCGTGGTGAACGCGTGGCCATTGTCGACATCGACGCCCATCATGGCAACGGCACCCAAGACATCTTCTACAACGACGCTGATGTCCTTTTTGTCTCGCTGCATCAATACCCGTGGTACCCCTACACCGGCCGTCCGGACGAGGTAGGCGAGGGTGATGGCACCGGCACAACCGTCAACATCGCGATGCCGGCTGGAGCTACCGGCGACGTGTACCGATCGGCGATCGATCAGGTTGTGGCCCCGGTCGTACAGCGCCACAAACCAACATGGCTGTTGATCTCGGCCGGCTTCGACGGTCACCGAGCCGACCCCATCACCGATCTCGGCCTCACCTCAACCGACTACGCCGAGATGGTGTCTGACTTGCTCCAGCTCGTTCCCGCTGGCCGGCGGCTGCTCTTTCTCGAGGGTGGCTACGAACTTGATGCGCTTAGCAAGTGCGCTGCTGCTGTCGTTGCTGCGACCGCCGGAGTTGCAGCCAAGCCAGAAGAGGCGACAACGGGTGGCCCCGGGGCCGACATGGTCGACCTCAGCAAGGCGATCCACCTGTCGTGAGCGACAGTTCCAACCTCGACCCCAACCTCAACAAACCGGCGTGGCTCGACGAGCCGCGTGCCCGCGAGATCATGTCGACCGTGCGCCCCGTCGCTGAGGCGTTTCACGAGGCCGGGCACACGCTGTTTCTTGTTGGGGGAGTGGTGCGCGATCTTTCACTTGGTGGTGAGGGCTCTGTCACCGACCTCGACCTCACCACAGATGCTGAACCGACAACCACACGCACGCTGCTTGCTCCGCTCGCTCAAGAGTTGTGGACCCAGGGTGAGAAGTTCGGCACGATCGGCGCTCGGGTCGACCAGTGGATCATTGAGGTGACAACGCATCGTGGCGAGTCATACGTGAGCGAGTCGCGTAAGCCCGTTGTCACCTTTGGCACCGATCTGCGAACCGACCTGTCTCGCCGCGATTTCACCATCAACGCCATGGCCCTCGACACGTTCACTGGCGAGCTGCAGGACCCGTTCGGGGGCGCGGCCGACCTCGACGCTCGCGTGTTGCGAACGCCCCTCGACGCCTCGATCTCATTCACGGACGATCCGCTGCGGATGATGCGAGCGGCCCGGTTCATTCCACGCTTCAACCTGGGCGTCGACGAGTCGATCACGGCCGCGGTGCTCGAGCATCGTGACCGGCTCGACATCGTGTCTCGCGAACGAATCCACGATGAGCTCGAACGGTTGCTGGCGCTTCCCGATCCCGCGTCCGGGCTCGACTTTCTGGCCGATACGGGCCTGCTCGACCGCGTGGTCTCCGATCTCACCGAGCCCGCGCCTGTTGTTGCCGGTGCTGTCACCCAGGCAACGTCGCCGGTGGCCAGACGAAGCGTGTTGGCCGCCCATGCCGCCGACTCGGCGGCCATCTTCAGCCACCTTCGCTACTCGACCTCTGACCGTCGAGCGACGCAACGCCTGCTCACTGGGTACGACACGTTGCGGGACGAAACGGCAGCGTCGAGCACAACCCGTCGACTTGTGGCCAGCGTCGGTCGAGATTCGATGACAGATCTGTTCGATGGGGCGCACGCACTTGGCATCGAGGCGGGGGAATGGCGCGCCCAACTTGCGCAGTTGGAAGCAACCGAGGATCTCGACGATCTCGGTTCACCACTCACTGGTGGCGACATCCTGAAGACCCTCGACACCCCGCCCGGGCCATTGGTGGGCGAGTACACACGGCGGCTGGCCGATCATCGGCTTGAGCATGGGCCAATCACGCCAGACGAGGCTCGGGCGCTGATCCACGAGTGGTTCGCCGCCGGACAAGACCAAAACACCGATCACCGGTAGTCTGAAGGCATGCCTCGTTGGCAGCGCCAGAACCGAGATGCCGTCGTGAGCTATCGGCTCGCCCGCCAGCGAACGGTCGCGGCAGTCGAAGCTGGCCACCGCACCGAACACGAGGTGTGCGACGCCCAGCCAGAACTGCGCAGAGTCGCTCACAACCATGGCAAGCCACTCGATGACGACTGCCCCCTCTGTGAGTCAGACGATTTGGTGCTGGTGACCTTTGCTTTTGGCCCCGGATTGCCAAAGGCCGGGCGCTGCGTGACCGATCCGGCCGAGATGGCCAGGCTGCGGCGGCGGCCGAAGCCCACCACCTGCTACCGCGTGGAGGTCTGTCGGCAGTGCTGGTGGAACCACCTACGTGAATCGTTTGAGTTGCCACCGGCTCAGGTCGCGAAGACCGCTCCCTGATCTGTTCGATTACCGTCGTTTCGCCCCCGTTCGTTTCTGACTCTCCTTTTTGTCGCCTATGGCCACATCGTCCTCAGGTTCCAAGCAGCAATCGGCTGCGAATCCCGTCCACCAGCTGCTGTTGGGCGGGCCCCGGCGCGTCAAAAACCGTCGCCGCAACCCGATCTGGCGGTTCCGGCGCTTTCTGCTGCTCGCGGTGCTGTTTGGGCTTGGACTCTTGCTCGGCGGTTTTGCCCTGCTGGCTCGTGAAGAGCTGCCAGACGATGACTTCGCCCAACTCGCCCAGACCAGCTACGTCTGTACCGCCGACGTAGAAACCGACTGCGACGTCGACGTCGCAGCCATGGCATTGTCCGCTGGCGAAGACCGAGTGATCGTTCCCTACAGCGCCATTCCTCAGGTCACGATCGATGCCGTTGTTGCCGTCGAAGACAAGAACTACTTCAACGATCAGATCGGTATCGACCCGGTCGGCATCGGCCGAGCGCTCTATCAGAACACCCGTGAAGGGCGGGCGGCGCAGGGTGGCTCAACGATCACGCAGCAGTACGTGAAAAATGCCTTCGACATTGATGCTGATCGAAACATTGTCACGAAGCTCAAGGAAGCAGCCCTTGCGGTCAAACTCAATCGACGATGGAGCCGAGAAGAGATTCTCGGGCGCTACCTGAATCGCATCTACTTCGGTCGCGGCGCCTACGGCATTCAAGCGGCGGCCCAGGCGTACTACGGCAAGAACGTCGAAGAGCTTGGTCTTGGTGAGTCGGCATTCTTGGCCGGATTGATTCGTGCCCCGTCGAGTGCTGAGCCGTTCCGCGATCCAGACGAAGCCAACCGTCGACGCGACGTGTCGCTGACCCGCATGGTCACCGATGGCTACATCAGCCAAGTCGAAGCGGATGAGGTCATGGCGACGCCCGTGATCGAGACAGTGATCGCGCCCACCAACCGCGACGGGCTCGGTCCGGTGCTCGGTCAAGAAGACGGCTCTGAGTACTTCATGGAGGCGGTACGCCAGCAGCTTGTTGAACTCGAGCCCGAGATCGGCGAGGTCTTCAGCAGCGGTCTGCGGGTGTACACCACGCTTGATCCGCAGATGCAAGAGGCCGCCTTCTTGTCGGTAACCGAAGTCGTTGATCCTCGCTTCGATGGTGACCTGCCGCCGTCTGGCTCGCTGGTGGCCATCGACGAGCGGGGTCGCGTCGTCGCCATGATGGGCGGCTACGACTTTGAGGCGTCGCAGGTCAACCTGGCGATGGGTGTCGACGGTGGCGGTTCTGGTCGCCAGCCCGGTTCGTCGTTCAAGACGTTCGCCCTCGCCGAAGCGCTTGAGCAGGGCTTTTCAGCCAACTCGCTCTATGCCGCACCATTCACGATCGAGATCCCAGAAGCCAACGACGGTCAGACCTGGACCGTTGGCGGCGGCGGCAGCGAAGAGGGTTACCGAGACCTAGTTGATGGCCTGCGGGTGTCGTCAAACGTCGTATATGCCCAGCTCATGGTCGACCTCAGCCCAGGCACCGTTGTGCAGATGGCCAACAACCTTGGTGTGAGCGCCGAGCTGCCAGAGGTGAACGCACTGGTGCTTGGCTCCGGTGAGGTGTCGGTACTCGACATGGCTGCGTCGTACTCGACCATCTCCAACCAGGGCATCCGCTACGAGCCGATCCTCATCGAGCGCATCGAAGATCGAAACGGCGAAGTGATCTGCTGGTATCCGGTCGACGGTGTGTGTCAGCAGTCAGAAGGTCGTGAGGGCGAGCCGGTGCTCGACGCCTCGATCGCCCGCCAGGTCACCTTTGCGCTTGAGCAGGTCGTTGTTGCTGGCACGGGGCGCAACGCCCAGTTCGGTCAGCCTGCGGCTGGCAAGACCGGCACCACCCAAGACGCTCGTGATGCGTGGTTTGTTGGTTTCACGTGTGAGCTCAGCACCGCGGTGTGGATGGGTTATCCGGGCTTCGATCCGAACGAGCCGCTCACCATGGAGAACTTCCGAGGCATCGAGGTGCACGGTGGCGACTTCCCGGCCGAGATCTGGGGCGCCTTCAACGCCCGGGCTGCCGACATTCGATCTGGTCGAGGCGAAGCCCCCTGCACCGAGCTCGCGACCCAAGCCGACTTCCCCGGTCTGATTCTCAACACCGAGCTGTCGACCACCACGCTGCCGTTCTGTTCGCCAACACCTGCTGCGCCGGGTGAGGGAGAAGGGGACGCTGCGGAAACAGCGGAGACAACGGCACCGCCCACCACGGCTGAGGGCGACAACGGCGGGATAGGTGCGGTCACCACCGAGCCTTGCGTGGAGCCACCGCCGGTGCCGCTTGACGAAAACGGTCAGCCCATTCCCACCACGCCAGATGGTGCACCGGTGCCAACCGACGAGAGCGGCTCAACAACCGCCCCGGCCTCAACCGCCGAAGGCGAGACGGCAACCACGGCTCCGACCACGGCCGCAGAATCCACGACGGAACAGCCAACGACCACCGCGGCTCCCAACGGTGACGGCGATGGAGACGACGACGGGTAGCCGCGCTATGGGCGGGGAGCGAGCTTGTCGAGCTGCCCGCTTGTGAAGGTCAGACGGGCTGGTGTGGGTAGTGCAGTACGCACGCGTCGCACCACTGCTCGGTGTCGTCGGCCGGCGTGATCTTTGATTCGGTGTCCCAGTCGGCTGGGGTCACGTAGACCCGACGAACCTCGGTGAGCGTGCTCTCATCCCCGCAGCTCTGGCATTCAGCGCTTGTCTCCGTACCCATGCTCACCAGTCTGCCCCCGGACCTGCGTGCATAAGACCTTGCGTGCATAAGACCTTGCGTGCATGGGGCCTTGTGGGGATGTTGCCGTGCACGCAGGTTCGTCGGTGGCCTGAGGTTGCGTGTGTTCAAACGTCCATGGCTGGTTTCGTGCACGCACGTTCGAGAGGCGGAGCGAGGGACGAGCGAAGCGAGAGGGCTGAAAGCCAATCGCGAGTAGCTGAGCGCGGAGCGCTCACAATGTGGCAGCGCTCACAATGTGACTGTCACACCCCATCGGTACGGTCAGAGATGTACCAGTCGGGTTCGAGGAACGGCCCGCTAGCATCGCAGGGTCCTGGTCGGCCTTATGGATCGACCATCAACCCTGCCCTCGACCGTCGGGGGC
>CALLGK010000046.1 GCA_938009905.1 uncultured Acidimicrobiales bacterium
AACCCGTTCCAAGATGAGATTACCCACCGGGTTAACCGGGTAAGGCCCGTGGTATGTCACCACGTTGATAGGCCGGACGTGTAAGCACAGCAATGTGTTTAGCTGACCGGTACTAATCGGCCGAGGGCTTGTGTTATTGCTTGCTCGTGCTCGCTGTGCAGTTCTTAAGAACAGTTGTTCTTTGGATCCATATATGAATTGAGACCTGTCACCAGACAGGACTCTGTAATCAACTGGAACCAACATAGGTTTCGGTGACGATTGCGGAGGGGTCACACCCGTTCCCATCCCGAACACGGAAGTTAAGCCCTCCAGCGCCGATGGTACTTGGGTGGAGACGCCCTGGGAGAGTAGGTCGTTGCCGGATTCCTCAGCCCTCGCTGCTTCTACTGAAGCGGGTCAGAGAGGCTCCGAAGCCCCAACCTCAAGGTTGGGGCTTTCGTCGTTTTCGGCCCGGTTTGTTGTTCAAGAACCATCCCGCGCTATGACGGGGTTGGCGACGGGATTGGGGTCGGGATCGGAGTCGCTCGTGAGCAGACGCATCGAGCGTCCTTCTGAGCGGGCCCACATGCGCTCGAACTGACCGACGTTCACCGGCCGGCCAAAGAGATAGCCCTGAATGTCGTTGACGCCTAGGTCACGCACCATGTCGAGTTGCGTCTCGTTTTCGATGCCTTCAACGACAATGCGAAGATCGAGCATTCGGCATTGATCCACCAGCCCGGTAAGCAGTTCGAGCTTCGAGGAACCGTGGCGGTCATCTGGCAACCAACGTCGGTCGATCTTGGCTACGTCGGCGTTGATATCAACCAATCGCTCGAGGTTTGAGAATTGGCAACCGACGTCGTCGATTGCCACTTGAATGCCGAGCTGTCGAAGGCCATCAGTGGTGGCAACGTCGACTTGTTGCGCCGTTTCTGGAATCTCGACAACGAGGTTCTCGGGGTTCAGTCCTCGAGCGTCAATCGTGCTCGCGACCTTCTCGACGAAGCGAGGATCAGCAAGTGAGGCCGCGCCCATATTGACCGCAATGTAGAAGTCCGGCGGAACAACCTTGCGGCGATGCCAGTCGGCCGCAGCCTCCGCAGCCAGGTCGAGAACTCGCATATCGAGCGCCATTGCCTGATCGCTCGCACCGAGCTCGGGCAAGAAGTCGTCGGGAAGAGTCACCGTGCCGTCAGCGCTTCTGAGGCGAACGAGTGCCTCTGCTCCAGTCAAGTGAACGCCGCCGTTGCCATCAACAGACACAAGAGGTTGGAGATAGGCGTCAATTCGGCTCTCCTCTAGGGCCTCTTCCATATTCTTCAGCGCCTGGGCCGATACTCGTGAGCGTCCATCCCGGCGCCGCTTCATGCGATACATCGAGGTGTCAGCTGCGAGCAGCACCGCTTCGACGCTTGGGCGCCTTGGTGCCTGCTCCGTGTGAGCCAGCGGATCATCGTGAACCAGCGAGTCGTCGAGGACCGCGTTGTCTGCAGTGCCGATGCTCACACCAATGCGGTGCTCGGCGACAGACGTGCTGAACGGTTCGTCGAACCGAGCTTCAACCGCCTGTACAAGCGGCGCCAGGTCGCCCTGGGCTGCGCCTGGCACGACAAGAACGAATTCATCGCCTCCCCAGCGGCCGAGCTCTTCGCCGTGAGCAAAGGGCCCAGCAGCTTGCTGGATGCGGTGGGTCACGAGCTGCAACAACTCGTCCCCGACCGAGTGGCCATAGGTGTCGTTGATCTCTTTGAATGCATCGAGGTCGAGGAAGACAACGGCGAATGGTTGGTCAGCATCTGCCAACTCGCGAAGGCGACGAGTCGTCCGGTGACGGTTCATGGCCCCGGTGAGGTCGTCGTAGTCAGCGCGGAAACGGAGGCGCCGCTCAGCTTCCTCGCGCCGCTTGATGTCCTCTGCGAGATCTCGCGCCAGCCGGTCCATGCCTGCCGACATGGTGCCGATTTCGTCCTTGCCCGGGTCGTCGATGTACGCGTCAAAGTCGCCGGCCGCCAACTGTTCTGCGGCTCGTGCTGCTCGCGCCAGTCGAGAGCCGATTGGTCGCACCAACGTGAACCAGCCGACGAGCAGCAAGACCGTTGCCGCCAAACCTGATGCGCCCACGGTCCACTGAACCTGCCTAAGCAAGGTGAAGACCTCGTCCCGGTCCATCTTGACGGCGAGACCCCAGTCGGCCCCGTCGATGTCGGCCCACGCGCTGATTGTCTCGACGCCCCGATAGTCCGTTCCCCGGAACGGCGACTGGTCGTCGACGCTCTGGCACGGTCCCTCGAAGTCGCCTCCGATTGGCGTGAAGCTTGCGGAGCGGTCGAAGCGCAGATCGGTGAGGAGCTGGCATGAACCGTCAGGCAAGCGCTGAAAGATGAAGGCCTCGCTGGTGTCGCCGAAGGTTTCGTACCGCCCACTCAGCCAGATCAGCGGTTGAAGTTCCGCTTCGACTAAGATCGCACCCAGCACTTCTCCGTCCGAGGAGACAACGGGTGTCACAAGGCCGAGTCGAGCGTCGCGTTCCCGCATGGCGAAGCCTGGGCCGACGATGGTGGATCGTTCGTCCATCGCCCGAAGCGCGATGTCCATGTTTTCGGGTTCCCAGGCAGCCATGTCGGTGCTTCCGACTTCTTGGCCTGACCGATTCACCATTCGCAACGCGACAATCTCCTGGCCAGCCTGCGTGGCGGCCCCGAGCAGCTCCTCGAGCTGAAGATCATGGACATGCATGCCCGTTCGGCCGCTGCGCAGCAGTCCCACCAGCAACGGGTCGGCGGCCAGTGACTCGACATCTGCTCGCTGTTCGTCCAATACAGCCGTCACACGGTTCTGTTCGAGCTCAACGAGTTGCTCGAGCGTGTCTTCTGCTGATCGTTCGAGCTGGTTTCGTGTCGTCGAAAGAAGGACGAGCCCGGCGGCCGCGACAATGGACGTCACCAACAGGAGCCAAATGCCCACTCTTGTTCGCACGCCAAGGTTCACATCTGTCCATCGGCCCACTATTGGAGGCCCTTTACCTCCTCGGGAATCGGTTGAGAACAGGTCCAAACTGCCGATTCAAGGGATGTGACCGCGAATCGCTCTCGACGTTGGGTCCTTAAGCACGCCCTTGGCGCTGCCGGGGCTGGACTCGCCATGCCGCTCATGAGTGCATGTTCGAGTTCGTCTCCGTCGACCCTGGCCTTTGACGCCAATCTCGGTGGCGCGGTGGTTGAGGCGATCCTCAGAGGTTCGTTTATCCCCGCCCTTGACGATCACACGAGGGCCCTCGGCGCTCGCTGGGAAGAGTCTCGCGATGCCACGCTGTCGCTGAATCTGTCGGATGGATGGCGAGAATTCGCCCGCAAGACAGCCAACGATCGACGAGGCGCAGACGTCGCAGAACTCTTTAGCAACGCCGCACACGTCTTGAGTGGGCGGCTGGTCGACGTGTCCGACCTCGCAGAGCGCATCGGCGAGAAGCTGGGTGGTTGGAGCGAGGTCGCCCGAAGCGGTTGTGTCGTGGATGGCGTTTGGCGGTCCGTGCCGTGGTCGATGACGTACCACAGCCTTGTCACTCGAACCGACCTGTTCGACCAAGTTGGGGCTGCACTCCCCGCGACGTACGACGAGCTGCTTGAAGCAGCAACCCTGCTTCACGAGGCTGGTGCGCCATCGGTTGGTTTCACCATGGGGGAGGAGGGGCCGAACGACTCCGCCGCCCTCGCATACGCCATGCTCTGGTCCTTCGGCGGTCAGGAAGTCGACGAGAGCGGTCGTGTGGCCCTCGATAGCGCTGCGACGAAACAAGCGCTCGACTACTTTGCCGAGCTCGGAGCAGTCAACGATAGGGATGCACTCGGCTACACCGAAGTGGGTAACAACAACGCCTTTCTTGAGGGCCAGATCTCGATGACGCAAAACGCATCGTCGATCTACTGGCGAGCTGTCGAATTGGGATTGCCCATGGCGTCGTCGATTCAACACCTAGCGATGCCGGCCGGACCCGCCGGTCGATTCCGTTTGCCTGAGCTGAATAGCCTCGCGGTGTATCGCCACTCCGAGGAGCTCACCGCGGCGCTTGATTGGATCGAGTTCGCCACAGACGAAGAGGTCATGGTCGAGCGAGCGGACGTTTCTGAGGCGTTCCACGTGCCTCCGGCTCCCGGACTCGATGGGCACCCGTCGATGCCGTGGGTGGGAAATCGGATTCTCGGTGCCTTTGCGACGTCGGCGGCGGAAGGCCGGATGCCGGGGTGGCCGCTGCCCCCGAGTCTTGAAGCTGGTCTGGTCTACGAGAATCGTTCGATTGTCAACATGTTCCGAGCCGTCGGGCGCGGTGACCAAAATTCTGCGGAAGCAGCACGCACAGCGGCCGAAGAACTGCGTCGGGTTTACGAGACCTGAGCGCCTGCTCCCTCGGACTGGACAGCTAGGGCGACTAGCGTTGCCGGATGTTCCCTCTGCGGGATGAGAACCCGATCTCGTCAACTCCGATCGTTACGTGGCTAATTATCGCCATCTGTGTTGCCGCGTTCTTTGCGATTCCGCGCCAGTTCGACTCAGACGGCGAGTTCCACTTGCAGCAGGCGGCAATTCCTTGCGAGCTGTCTACCGGAGAGGCCTTGAGCGATGCAGAGCTGAGCGCCGTTCGCCAGGGAACGCAGACCAATGCGTGTGTCGATGGCGATGGACCAGCGGGTGAATCAAACAAGAACATCTGGCTGGCTGCGATCGCGTCGATCTTTCTGCACGGCGGGTTGATGCACCTCGGCGGCAATATGTGGTTTCTGTGGATCTTCGGCAACAACGTCGAAGACAAACTTGGTCACGCCTGGTACACGGCGTTCTACGTGGCGGGTGGATTGGTCGCCACCCTTGGCCACGTGATCGCTCAGCCCGATTCGCTGATACCTGTGGTCGGTGCCTCGGGAGCGATCGCTGCGGTAATGGGTGCGTATCTGACGTGGTTTCCCGATGCGCCGATTCGAACCTTCCTGTTCATCCTTCTGCTCGACATTCGCGCCCGCTGGTACCTCGCCGGATGGTTCATTCTGCAGTTCTTTACCGCTCCGGACAGTCAGGTGGCTTGGGTCGCTCACGTCGCTGGCTTCGTCTTCGGCGCTGTCGTTGGAGCGATCGTGCGGATTGCGACGAGGCCCGAGACCGATCCGGTCGACGTCAGCGTCCCGGCCTGGGACCCAACGGGCGGTGCCGGGCGTGGTCCCTACCGACACCCGAGTGACTTCTTGCGTGATGAGGATCCGTTTCGGCGCTAACCCGAATTGGGATCAACCGGCCATGCGTGCTTCGGGTAGCGGCCGGCGAGATCCTTGCGTACGTCGTGCCATGATCCGGCCCAGAACCCCGGCAGGTCTGCGGTGATTTGGATCGGACGATCCGCTGGAGACAGCAGCTCAATGACCAGCGGAACACGTCCGCCTGCAATCGTCGGGTGCTCAGTCGTGCCAAACATCTGCTGGACCCTGGCCCGAACCGTCGGCTTCTCTCGTGAGTAGTCAATTGGGCGGGGCCGGCCGTTCGCGATCTCGAGCATCGTCGGAGCCAGCTCATCGAGCTCGCCCTTGCGGTGATAGCCAATCTGGTTCCACAAGGCCGTTGAGAGGCTGACGGCCTCGAGATGACGCCTTCCTGATGCCCCGTCGAGAAACGGCACGAGCCATTCGTCGAGTGTCTTCAGAAGCGTTGCGTCTGAAAGATCTGGCCACCGTTCTGGCTCTGCGGTGCGAGCGAAGCTGACCCTGGTTTGTAGCTCTCGAACCGCCTCAGTCCAGTTGAGCACATCGAGCTTGGTGTCTTTGATGTGCCGCACCAAAGCGGCCTGGGTTCGAGCATCGGCCGCGGGTGGGCGTTCAACGACGCTGAGCCGAAGTGAACCAAGTCGGCGCTCGGCGCGAGCAACGAGATCGTTGCGATCGGTATCCCACACCAACACTTCATCTTCCGTGACCTGATCGTCGTAGGCCACCTCGACATCGTCTTGGCTGATTGGCGCGGCAAGGCGAATCCGGGCGTCGTTGCGCTTTCCATCAAGATCGGCGACAACAAGCATCGGTTCGTTCGCCAAACTGTCGTGGGCCGCGAGCTGGGCGCCGCTGCCATTGCGCATCCGGAAACGACCGGCCTGTGAGCCCCGTTGTTGCGCGATTCTGTCCGGGTACGCGAGCGCAAGGACGGCGCCGGCGAGGGCCCCGTGGGCTGGCTCGACGCGACCCTTGATGCCCGCTCGTCTGCCGAGGTCGCGGGCTTGATCCTTTGCCCGGTGAAGGGCGCCCCGATGCACGTGAGGGTTGTCGCTATTGGCTCCACTCAGGAGATCGAGACGCACACCAATGTCGGTCGGCACCTCTCCAGGTCGACCTCGAAGGATGTCGCGGTCTTCGAGTAGCGCGGCTATCGCACAGGCCAGAGGGCCGACGCCAAGGTCGTGTCCACCCAGAACCATGCTGGCCAAACGTGGATGGAGCGGCAGGTCTGCCATTGAGCGGCCCAGGCTCGTGAGCCGACCCTCGGCGTCTAGCGCCCCCAGCTGTGTGAGAAGGGCTCGCCCTTCGGCGACTGCGGCATCGCTTGGCCGGTCAAGCAGCGCAACGTCGCCCGGGTCAGCCACACCCCAGGTCTGAAGCTCGAGAAGAAGTCCTGCAACGTCAACGCGGCTGATCTCTGGCTTCGCAAACGCTGGTCGAGCGGCATGTTCGATCTTTGACCAAAGCCGAATAGCGACGCCGGCTTCGGTTCTGCCCGCTCGGCCGGCGCGTTGGTCAGCCGATGCCCGTGAGTTGTTCACGGTGACGAGCCTCGTCATGCCGGTGCGGGGGTCGAACTGCGGCTCGCGCACCTGTCCGCCATCGACGACGGTGCGAACGCCAAGCACCGTGAGGCTGGTTTCTGCGATGTCAGTCGACAACACAATCTTGCGACGGTCCGGTGAGGAAGGGGCAACAGCCGCATCTTGTTCCGCAGGTGGAAGTGCTCCAAACAGCCGACGGACGTCGACAGGACGACCATCCGGCGATGTCACGTCGCTGAGGAGCCTGGCTGTTCTGTCGATGGCGGCCGCGCCCGGCAGAAACACCAGGACGTCTCCTGGTTCAGCCAGGGCGACGTCAATCGCCTCGCGGACGGCAGGCTCAAGATGTTGTCGACTCGGCCGGGGGCGCCAGCGAACGTCGATGGGGAAGGTTCGCCCGGCGGCCTGGATGACCGGTGCATCACCGAGAAGAGACGACACCGCAGCAGTGTCGATCGTCGCTGACATCACCAGGATTCGAAGATCGGGACGAATCGATTGTTGGACATCAAGCGCAAGAGCAAGCCCGAGGTCCGCTTGCAAGCTTCGTTCGTGAAACTCGTCGAAGATGAGAAGGCCGACACCGTTGAGTTCTGGATCCCGCTGGATTCGGCGGGTGAGAATGCCCTCGGTGACGACCTCGATCCTCGTCTGATCGGATCGCTTTCGATCGTCTCGTGTGGTGTAGCCGACCGTCTGGCCAACCGGTTCGCCAAGTAACTCTGATGACCGTCGAGCCGCCGCCCTGGTGGCAAGTCGTCTGGGTTCAAGCATCACGATGCCGTGATGAGGCCCGTCGAGAAACGGTTCGTCGAGCAGCCGAAGCGGCACGACCGTGGTCTTGCCAGCACCGGGCTCGGCCTGCAACACAACGTTTGGTGAGGCGGCGAGCGACGCACGGAGGGCATCGATGCAGTCCTCGATGGGGAG
Organism: uncultured Acidimicrobiales bacterium; assembly: GCA_938009905.1. GTDB lineage: Bacteria > Actinomycetota > Acidimicrobiia > Acidimicrobiales > SZUA-35 > CALEWY01. The sequence goes on from CALLGK010000046.1 coordinate 7,712, forward strand.
TCCTGAGCTGTCCATCGCTTGACGTACGTTAGCGACGGGGGCGATCCGAGCTTGGCAATGCGGACCTTGTTGTTGCAGCTAGAGGGACTAAAGACTCAACGACGTCGCGTCGATCATCACCACATGAGCGATGTGCGGCGAAGCCACGAAGATGGCTTTGGTGAAGAGATCTTGGCGTGGGCGTCCATGCTCGCGGTCTTGCCCATCCCTGCCGCGCTCGTCGATGCGGATGGACACATCGTTGACCGAAACCGCTGGATAGAGGCCGAGGTCGGCGCCCCGCTCGTTGATCTCGAGAGCGTCAAGGAGGCCCCGGGCCTTGCGTTCGGCATCGATGAGGCCACGCGCTGGAGAGTTCGTCCCCTTGATGAGGGTGCTGGCATCTTGCTTGCCACCGCGGAACGTGAAGATGCTGGCGACCACCTGCTGCGTAAGTTCTTCTCATCGGGCGATTCCCTCTTCGTGGTGTATGACCAGTTCGGTCGTGTTGTTGAATCGAACGCGGCGTGGGAGAACCTGCTGGGCTACGGACACGACGAGGTTTTCGGCCTCGACTCGTGGACGCTCTTGCCTCCAAGCGATCTGGAGACTCGCGATCGAGTGGAGCGCGAACTGCGCACACAAGGTCGATCCGAGCCTGTCTTTGAGATGCGCACAAAGGATGGTGCATACCGCCTCGTGCAGTGGGCTCTGCACTTTGACACCAGCGTTGGCCGCTGCTTCGGCATCGGCCGCGACATCACAGAAGAGAACCGGCTCGCAAACGAACTTCATCGCATGGCGTACACCGATGAGCTCACGGAACTTCCCAACCGAACCAAGCTCATCGACACGTTGGAGGCCATTCTCGGTACGTCGGCCACGCCGGCCGTGCTGTTCTGCGACCTCGACCACTTCAAGGTGGTCAACGACTCACTTGGCCACCACACCGGTGATCTCCTCCTGAAGGCCATCGCCGACCGGATCGGCGCGCTGGCCACGGCTCCTGATTCGTTCTTCGCCCGTCTGGGAGGAGACGAGTTCGTGTTCCTTCTCAACGACAGTTCGTGGGACATCGCGACAGCAACGGCGGAGAGGATTTTGGGATTGCTCGGCGAGCCGTTCTCGGTGCTCGGTCATTCCCTGCACGCGAACATGAGTATCGGTATCGCCATGGCCCAGGCCGAGGGTGATCGCACGGCCGAAACCATCTTGGGCGAAGCTGACACAGCCGCCTACAAGGCGAAGGCACTTGGCCGAAACCGCTACCGCAAGTTCGACGAAGGACTGCGAGCAACGGTTGACCGGCGCTTCAACGTTGAAGCCGGGCTTCGCGCCGCTCTGGCGAACGATCAGTTTGAGGTGCACTACCAGCCGATCGTGGCCTTGCCAGGCGCCGGCGTCGTTGGGCTTGAAGCCCTCGTTCGCTGGCGGGCAAGCGACGGCACCCTTATGCTTCCTGGCGAGTTCCTCGATGTTGCCGAAGAAGCCGGACTGATGCCAGACATCGGCCGTGAGGTCATCAAGCAGGCGCTCACCGTGGCTGCTGAGTTTGCGGACGGCGGACGGCCACTGCCGATGTCGATCAACGCGTCGGCGGCGGAGCTTGGCTGCGGTGCCGACTACGTAACGCAGGTGATCGATCTGGCCGCAGAGCTCGGACTCGATCCAAGCTTGATCTTGCTCGAGGTCACCGAATCGTCGGTGGTTGCCGTTGAGTCGATCCTGCCGACGCTCAACGCGTTTCGCTCCTACGGGGTACGAATTGGCCTCGACGACTTCGGCACAGGCTTTTCGTCGTTGTCACACCTGCGCACGCTGCCGATTGACGTGGTGAAGGTGGACCGGACGTTTGTCTCCGACCTGCTGGGTGATCAGGTGACGAGGGCCGTGACGTCTTCATTGCTCAACCTGTGCGCCGCGCTGGGCCTCGATGTGGTGCTCGAAGGCGTCGAGACAACAGAGCACGCATCGGCCGCTGAGCAGTTGGGCGGCACGATGGCCCAGGGCTATCTGTTCCACCGACCGATGCCGTTGCCGGAGCTTCGGAAGCTGTTGGGCCGCACGCCGGACGGCGACGCAGACTCCTCCCGATTGAGGCGAAATAGCCCGCTGGCGGCCGAACGCACCAGTTGAACTCATAGGCTCAGCACCTATGGCAGGTAAGAAGCGGGTTCCACCGCCACCGGTTCGGCACGACAAGCCAGTGGTGGTGCGGGTTGACGACGAAGCACCGCGTCAATCAAAGAAGTCGCGTAAGTCCGTCGAAGCGATCGATGTCGCCGACGTGCAGTTCGAGGGCGTCGCCCCCGAAACCGATACCAAGCTGCGTCGACGACTGGCGGAGGCAGCCGTTGCCTTCGAGCGTGAGCGCTTCGGCGAGGCCCAGAAACTGCTGGCTTCGATCGATCGCCTTGCACCGGGAACTCCCGAGGTTCTCGAGCTGCGGGGTCTGTCCGCATACCGCCTCGGCAAGTGGAAGCTCGCCCTGAAAGACCTTGAAGCGTTCGCCAACGCCACCGGATCGGTCGAACAGCATCCGGTGATGGCCGACTGTTACCGGGCGCTTCGCCAATGGCATCGAGTGGAAGAACTCTGGAAAGAGCTTGGCGAAACGTCGCCGTCTCCCGAGCTGGTTGAAGAAGGCCGCATCGTCTATGCCGGCGCACTCGCTGATCAGGGTCGACCCACCGACGGAATTCGTGCGCTCGAGAAGGCACCCCGGGCGCCGAAGAAGCCGAAGATGCATCACCTGCGCCGCTGGTATGCCCTCGCTGATCTCTACGAGCGAGTGGGAGACATGGCTCGCGCTCGCCGCCTCTTTGGCGAAGTCAGCCAGCTCGATCCGACGTTTGGCGACGCCGGGCAACGGGCCAGAAATCTCCGCTAGTTCGTTCTTCCCCGCATCTCTTCCCCCACAACAGCAATGACGTAGGGGAGTGGGCACATGACAGCCCAAACCAATACCACCGCGCCCGATTCGACGAACGGCACCGAACTCAACCTGGTGCTACTGACCGGGGCGGTTCGGACCGAGCCGAAAACGGTTGAGCTCGACGACGGAACCATTCGGCTCACGTTCGAAGTTCTTGCCGGCCCAGGCACGAAGGCTTCGCCGGTCACGTGGACCGGGCCTGTGAGCAAAGCGCCGCGAGTTGCCGCTGGTCGCACGGTGAGCGTCACCGGCCAAGTGCGACGCTTCTTCTTTCAGTCTGGTGGGACCCTCGGATGGCAAACCGACATCCTCGCGACCGAGGTGGCGGTGACGCCGGCTAAGCGGCGAGCCCTGATGCAGTCGTTCGCTGCCGATGTGGCCGACTTGGCACCGTCGTAGCGCGCCGCGGGTCTGTGACGATGACTGACGTCAGTTGCGATCGCGGAACGGACCCCGGTCGCGAGATCGATTCTGCTGATCGCGGAGATCGATAACCGCCTGGTTGTTTGAGCGGTCGCCGGCAGTGAGGTCGATCACGGCCTGGCTGTCGGCGCCCTCTCCATCGAAAAGGAACATGGCGTAGCGGGTTGCCTCAACGGCCCTGGCGACGTCTGCGAAGTTCGTCACGCTTTGACTGAGGTCTGGGGCGAGCACACGCTCGTGCCTCGTCATGATGTGAATTGGCGCAACGCCAAGGTGTTCAAACATGCCCCGGAGGTGCCGCCTTGTTGCTTCGCCGGACGCAAACAGCTCTTCGTAGGAGACCGTGTAGACCCGTTGGTCAGGAATCTGACCGATCAGGATCATTTGCCGTTCGGTCTCGCGTTCCATGATCGCCATCAGCGACAACACGTCGTCTGGATCGGCGCGAAAACGTCGGAGGACGGGAGGTTGGCCCTTTCGCTGAAGGACCTGTCCTGTCTCGGTGAGTGCGAGCAGCGAGATCGCTCGGCGCAGGATGTTCTCCCGGTACAGATTGATGATGCGAACGTCTGGACGACGGAGGAGGTAGTCATCGAGATCGTGCTGGGAAAATCGAATGCCGAGATCCTTGAATCCCAGCGTGTGCATGTTCTCCCATGCCTTGTCTCGTTCGGCGTCGCCTCGCTTGCGGCGGGCTCGACTGCTGTAGCGCTGCGCCAGCTCGAAATGCAGGCGGGATTCGCTGATGAAGTCGAGGTACGACTCAACAGTCCAGCCGCCGTAGCGGAACCATCGATGGAGCTTCATCGATGGCATGTAGTTTCCAAGCACCTCGCCGTAGTTGCAGACGTGCGGGTGTTGGTTCAGGGCATCAACCAGGAAGTTCGATCCTGATCGCCCATTGGTAAAGATGACATGGTGTTGCACGGAGACGCCCCCTCAGACGTACTCCGCCGTGCGTGACAAAAGTCAGCACCTGCCCACATCGAAACCTAGCGGACCGACCATTGTGGATAAGGCGGCTCAGGCCGAGTCAATCCACCCAAACCCGCGGTCAATCAAACGGTGTGGCCTCGAAGTCACGGCTGGCCAAGGCTCGCGGTTACGGTGCTCGCATGGCAGTGTGGGCTCTCGATCTTGACGGCGTGATCTGGACGGGCAAGATGCCCATCGTGGGAGCGGCCGAGGCGGTCCAGTTGCTGCGGCACGTGGGGCACAAGGTCGTTTTCGCCACAAACAATGCGTTTTCGACCGAGTCGATGCAGATCGAAAAGTTGGCGGGCTTTGGGATCGACGCCACCGATTCTGTGGTGTCGTCTGCCATGGCTGGCGCCTCGATGATCTCCCCTGATGAGCGGGTGCTTGTGCTCGGCGGCCCAGGCGCGGTCGAAGCGGTCACGGAACGTGGTGCGTCAGTCACCGATGGGTTCACGCAGGGTGACAGCGTGCCCGACTCCGTGGTGGTGGGCCTCGACTGGGATCTGAGCTACGACCGATTGCGAGGCGCCGTCCAAGCCATTCTTGGCGGTGCCCGATTTATCGCCACCAACGATGACAGCACCTACCCAACCGAGAACGGTCTGTATCCCGGCGCCGGTGCGATTGTCGGTGCCGTGCAAGCGGCTACCGAGGTGCCACCCATGGTGTGCGGGAAGCCTCATCAACCGATGGCTGACCTGGTGACCGAGCGATTCGGGACCGAAGGTGTGATGGTCGGTGACCGTCCCGAAACCGATGGCTTGTTCGCGCAGGCCCTGGGATTCAAGTTCGAGCTCGTGCTGAGTGGTGTCACTACCCAGGCCGACCTGCCGGTGGAGCCAACACCGGCCTCTGTCCACAGTGATTTGTTGGCGTTGGTGAGTGAGCGGGTCTGACGCCAGCAAGGGCGTTTGATGGCTGTGACTCTCGTCTCATTCGCCTGAAATCTAAGTGCTAACTATTGCAAGCAAGCGATAGCTGTTGTAGTGTTGACGTCATGAACACCCCCTCCGTCATCACCAAGTTCGTCGATACCGCCAGCGATGCTGTCGATGAAGCCCGCTCAACCGTCGACTCCGCAACCGACGCAGCCGTCGATGTCGCCAACGACACCCGGACCCGCATTGAAGACCAGGTCGCTCCTGTTGTCTCGCTCATCGAGAAGCAGGTCCAGCCGCTGGTCCAGCTCGTCGAGAAGCAGACGCAGCCCCTCGTCGATCTCACCGCCCCGGCCGTCTCTCGTGTCGGCAAGACCATCCGCGGCACCGTCGACTTTGCGTCTGGCTTTGTTCTGGTGACCCGCCGTGACCTCGACGAGCTCGAAGCCCGCGTGATCAAGGCTGAAAAGGCCGCTACGAAGGCTGCCGCCCCAGTCAAGAAGACCACGGCTCGCAAGCCAGCAGCCAAGAAGGCCGCTCCTAAGAAGGCCACGGCGAAGAAGGCCACCACCAAGAAGGCTGCTGCCAAGAAGGCTGCTGCCAAGAAGTAGCAGGGCTCTTCTGTCTGGCTCCGTGCCAAACGGTCCTCCCGAAGGGAAGACACACTACCGTCCGGGTCATGGTGACCCGGCGCCGGCTTGATGCAGAACTCGTTCGTCGAGGACTCGTAGCAAGTCGACAAGAAGCTCGACGTGAGATCGAAGCCGGCATGGTGATTGTTGGGGGTGCCCCAACCACCAAGCCGGCTCGACTCGTTTTGCCCTCCGACGACGTGCAATTGCTGGGGCCCGGCCCAAAGTTCGTGAGCCGGGCGGGCGGCAAGCTGGAGGCGGGTCTCGACCACTTCACCATCGATCCCGCCGGCATGCGGGTGCTCGACGCAGGCTCATCAACCGGCGGGTTCACCGATTGCTTGCTGCAACGTGATGCCGCACAGGTCTACGCCGTCGATGTTGGCACGCACCAACTTCACGAAAAGATGCGGGCTCATGACCGTGTGGTGGTGATGGAGCAGACCGATGTGCGGACGCTCACGCCGGCTGATCTCGGCGGACCGGTTGACCTTGTTGTCGGCGATCTTTCGTTCATCTCGTTGCGGCTGGTGATTCCGACGCTTGTAGAACTCGCGAACCCTGGTGCCTCGATGCTCCTGCTGATCAAGCCTCAGTTCGAAGCTGGTCGTCAGGAGGCCTCGAAAAACCGCGGCGTGATCACTGATCCTGCCATTCACGAACGGGTGATTGAAGAGGTCAGGACCGCCGCACTGTCAGTGGGAGCTGTCATGCTGGGGGTCATGGAGTCTCCGGTGACCGGATCCGCGGGCAATGTTGAGTTTGTGGCGCACTTTGCGTGCCAGCGCGAGCCGCATCTGATCGTCGAGGCGGAGGACGTCTGATGGGCATCACCATGGGGCTGGTTTTGCACCACTACCGACCCGAAGCTCTCGAGTTGGCTCAACGAGCGCTGGAATGGTGTTCGACGTGCGCTGTCACTGGCCGGCTGCCGATGGAAGACGCCGAGCTGCTTGGCCGCCCAGAGCTCGGACACCCCGACAGCGAAAGCCATTCGTTCGGCGTCGACCTCGACTTGTGCCTGAGCCTCGGGGGAGACGGCACCATTCTTCGTACCACCAACCTGGTCGCGCCCCACGGTGTTGCCGTGATGGGCGTGAATGTTGGTCAACTCGGCTACCTCACCACGGTTGACCCTGACGATCTCGAAGCCGCCCTCACGGCCTGGCAAGCCGGGGCCCTCGACGTCGACGAGCGCATGCTGCTCGATGTTGAGGTGGCGGGGAGTGACGGCGCGAACGCGCTCGCCCTCAACGAAGTTGTTGTTGAGCGCGGCGAGCCGGGCCACACCGTGTCGGTCGTGGCTGAAATCGGCGGCAAGCGCTTCACCCGCTATCTGGCTGATGGCCTGATCGTGGCGACCCCAACCGGCAGCACGGCCTATTCGCTGTCCGCCGGCGGCCCGATTGTCGAACCCGGGTTCGAAGCGCTTGTGGTCACTCCCGTCGCCGCTCACATGGTGTTTAACCGATCGATGGTGGTCGCCCCGTCCACCGAGGTGCGCCTCACCATCGACGGATATCGACCAGCCATCGTGTCGATCGATGGCCGCCAAATCACTCGGCTCGAACCGGGCGAGAGCATCCTGTGCCGAGCGTCCGACCGTCGAGCCCGCTTTGTTGTTCACGAAGAAACCGACTTCCACACCGTGTTGAAAGAGAAGTTCGGTCTGGAGGACCGCTAGATGCTGTGTGAGCTTGCTGTCTCGAACCTTGGCGTTATCGATCAGGTCACGCTTGAACTGCCATCCGGCATGATCGCCCTCACGGGTGAGACAGGTGCGGGCAAGACCATGCTCGTCGATGCCATCAACTTGTTGATGGGCGGCCGGGCCGACCCTGGTTTGGTGCGGCCAGGAGCCGATGAAGCCACGGTCGACGGTCGGTTCCTTCTCGACGACGAAGAGTTTGTGCTCACCCGCGTGATCCCGGCCGAGGGTCGCTCTCGGGCCTACGTCAACGGCCGGCCAGCCACGGCGTCTGCGCTTGCCGACCTTGGCGCTCGGCTTGTCGATCTGCACGGCCAGCATTCCCATCAATCGCTCCTGGGGGTTACGGCCCAACGAGGTGCGCTCGATCAGTTTGGTCACATCGATCTCACCGGGCTCGAGGGCGCTCGCAAACGCATGGTCGACATTCAAACGGCCCTGGCCGAACTGGGTGGCGACGAACGAACACGAGCCCGCGAGCTCGATCTGCTTCGCTATCAGGTGCGAGAACTCGACGATGCGGCCATTGACGGTGCCGATGAAGACGCCCGCCTCGCCGAAACCGAAGAGCTGCTGGCCAACGCAGTCGAGCATCAAGCCGCCTCGGGCCTTGTGCTCGACGACCTCGTCGGTGATGACGGCGTCCGCGACCGTTTGGCTCTGGCCCTTGGTCGAATCGAAGCTCGCACGCCCTACAAGGCCGAAGCGGTCCGGTTGCGAGACCTGTTGGCAGAGCTCGACGATCTCGTCGACGCCATCCGTTCGGTCGGCGACGGGATCGATCCCGATCCCGAGGCGCTCGAGACAGTGCAAGCCCGCCGCCATCAACTTCACCAGCTCTGCCGCAAGTATGGCGACGACCTCGGTGAGGTGATCGCCGAACATCAGACGCTGGCAGAACGCCTGGCCGAACTCGTCGAGTACGACGCTCGGGCCGAGCGGCTTGATGCTGACAAAGCCGAGGCGGCCCACGAGCTTGCCGTCGCCTCCGCTGCCGTTCGCAAGGCTCGAGCCAAGGTGGCGCCGGATCTTGCCGCTGCCATCGAGGCATGGCTTGTTCGCCTGGCGATGCCGAAGGCCAAGGTCGATATCGAAGTAGCAGGCGACGATGGATCAGAGGTCGAGTTCCGCCTTGCCGCCAACCCCGGATCTGCGCTCCAAGCGTTGGCCAAGGTGGCATCTGGCGGCGAACTCGCTCGCACCATGCTGGCTCTTCGAAGCGTGTTGTCTGAAGCGCCGCCGATCCTTGTGTTTGACGAGGTCGACGCCGGTATCGGTGGCGAGGCGGGCCACGCCGTCGGCTCGGCCCTGGCTGCGCTCGGCGATCGACATCAAGTGTTGGTCGTGACCCACCTGCCCCAGGTGGCGGCGTGTGCCGACAGCCATCTCATCGTCGAGAAGCGGCAGGGCGAGGACGACACGGTGTCCGAAATCTCGCTGCTCGATCGCAAGGGTCGGGTCACCGAGCTGGCCCGCATGTTGTCTGGCAAGCCTGAGTCCAAGAGCGCACGTAGCCACGCCAAAGAGCTACTCGCTGCGGGTGCCGACCCCAGCTAGCTGTAGCTGCCCGAACTACTGGCTGTCGCCGGCTCGAACGTCGGCTGCCAGCTGGTCAATCAGTGCATGGGTGGTCGAGGCGATGCCTGACGCTTCGACCTCAAGCGCGTCTGTCACGACGGGGATCAAGCCAGGATCCAGGCGCAATCGCGGTCGTCTCCGCAGAACCCGCTCCAAGCGCAGGGCGACAGCGGAGGGTTCGCTGTAATCGGAGGGAATCCCTCGCCGCTGGATCGCGGCGAGCTCATCTGTCCACTCCGGGGCATCAACAAGGCTCCGTAGATCGTTGCTCTCGACCGTGAGCTGAGCCATGGCGTCGTCGACGAGCTGCCGTACTGCATCGTCGGCAAGTAGGGCTCCGTCGATCAACATTTCCGGGCCGACGTGGGCTGCGGCTCTGGCGGGGCCGCGAGGAACCTCTCGCTTGGCGAGATCAGCTCTGAGGCGACGCTGCCGGCTTTGAAACCACTCGGATCCGTGGAACGCGTCGTCGGTCCGGTGGTGCAGGCGGATTCCTTCGGCAATCGCCGCGTTTGTTGCCGGACGCATCAGCCGATGTCCGCCAAAGGTGGCGAGGTCGGGGAGGGCGGCCCCAAGCAGGACTCGGGGATCGTCGCTGAGCTTTGATGCAACGACGATGTGGCCCGTGACGTTCACATGCTCACGTTAGGGCGCCGTAGACCAGCGACTTCATCTCTTGCCTGATTGGGTAGGCCGATGACGGCATGAGCTGGGTCATACCGATCACGATGAGCTCCTCGGTTGGGTCAACCCAGAACAGCGTCGATGCGGCGCCGCCCCAGGCGAACTCGCCGGGCGAACTGATGACCTGCGCTTCAGCTGGGTTGAGTACAACCGAGAATCCCAATCCGAAGCCAATGCCTGCATAGGAGGTTTCGCTGAAGACGGCCTGGCCCATGTCGGCAAGATCTCGCCCGCCGGGCAGATGGTTTGTCGTGGCGTATTCGAGCGTCTTGCGGCCGATCACTCGTTGGCCATCAAGCTCGCCCTTGTTGAGCAGCATCTGACAGAACCGGTAGTAGTCGGCGAGCGTCGACACGAGACCGCCACCACCAGATAAGAAGGTGGGTGTCGATCGGTACGGCGATGCGTCGCCTCCGTCGTCGATCATGACAGTCTCGTCGTTCACCAACGGATCGGGGTCGGCCCCTTCCGGAACCCCGAATGGTGAGACGGCCGCCAGCGCATAGTTGGACGTGAGGCGGTCGGCGTTGCTGTCGTCGACAGCGAACGATGTGTCGGTCATGCCGAGCGGCCCGAGAATGTGTTCGTTGAAATACTCGTCGAGAGGCTGTCCCGAGATGATCTCGACCAGCGCGCCGCACACGTCGGTTGCGACGCTGTAGCTCCACTCTGTGCCGGGAGAAAACAGCAGCGGAATCTCGGCCAGCTTGTCGAGCATGTCCGTCAGTGTGTTGCCAGGCTCCATGCGTTCGATACCGCGCTTGCGGTAGAGGGCATCTACCGGGTGGTTGCCCATGAAGCCGTAGGTGAGGCCAGACGTGTGGGTCAGAAGATCCTGAATGCACATCTCGCGCTCGGGAAACTTGGTGCTGAACAGCGTGGGATTGCCGTCTTCCCACACGCGCATGTTGGCCCACGACGGCACGAACCGCGAGACCGGGTCACCCAGCTTGGCTTTGCCTTGCTCGATCAGCTGCAGCAAGGCGATCGACGTGATCGGCTTGGTCATCGAATAGATGCGAAAGAGCGCGTCTGACTCATATCCCTGGTGGGACACGTGCGCGATCTGACCTTTCCTCGCGACCAAACATGAGTAGCCGGGGTAACGGCCCGTATCCAGATAGTTGGTCTTGACGAAGTCATCGATTCGACCAAGTCGATCGGCATCGAGACCAACGTCGGATGGGTCACCTTCGATCTTGAGCATCCCAGATCGTCGGCTAGATCGCCGCTCGACGCAAAGTGAGCCGGCTGGTGCTCCGGATCAGCCTGCGGTGTTGACCACCGTGCGGCCCTTGACCTGCCCCGCGAGAATCTCTGGCGCCAGGGCAGCGACGTCGGCCAGCGCCACCTCAGACGTCATGGTTTCGAGCTTGGCTGCCACGGCGTCGTCGCTAAGGGCGGCACCAATGCGGTCCCACACCTGAACGCGCCGTTCGGTTGGGCACATCACCGAGTCGATACCAAGCAGGTTGACGCCGCGAAGAAGGAACGGGATGACCGTTGATTCGAGCTGGTTGCCGCCAGCGAGTCCGCAGGCGGCAACCGAACCGCCGCTGCGCATTTCGGCCAACACGTGAGCGAGTGTGTCGCCGCCAACCGCATCGATGCAGCCACCCCAACGTTCGCCCAGCAGCGGACGAGACGGGTTCTCGGCCAGTTCGGCCCGGTCGATCACTTCGGCTGCACCCAACGCCAGCAGATCGTCTGCGTTGTCGGGTCGGCCGGTTGATGCCACCACGTGGTGGCCAGCGGCGGCGCCCCAAATGATGGCGGAAGAACCGACGCCGCCCGATGCGCCAGTTACCAGCAGGGGAGCGTCGGCCTCAAGGCTCGCTTGGCCTGATGATTGCTGCTCTTCGAGCGCCATGAGCGCCTGCATGGCGGTGAACCCGGCCGTACCAACGGCCATGGCTTGGCGATTCGAGACGCTGTCGGGAATGGGAACGAGCCAATCGGCCTTGACCCGGGCCCGGCTCGCGTAGCCGCCCCACCAAACCTCGCCGACTCGCCAACCGGTGAGTACAACGCGGTCGCCGGGGGAGTAGCGGCTGTCGTCAGATGCTTCGACGACCCCGGCGAGGTCGACCCCGGGAATGTGGGGATAGTCGCGAACAAGTCGACCAATGCCCTGCAGGATCATTCCATCCTTGTAATTGAGGGTGGAATGTTCGACGGCAATCGTGACGTCGCCATCAGGCAGCTGATCGTTGTTGAGTTCGGTCATTGCCGCTGAAACTCGTGGCTTTCCGTCCACTTCTGTCTGCTCGAGAAGCAGTGCGTTGAAGGTCGAAGCTGCGTTGTCTTGGGTGGCCGATGAATCGGATGCGGAAGCCATGAGCGTCGAACCTAGCCGAGCACGCTAAATTGACCCAGCGGAGCAAAGGGGTACCGAATGACCAAGCACATTTTCGTCACCGGCGGCGTGGTCAGCTCGCTCGGCAAAGGACTCACGGCGTCCTCACTGGGACGTTTGTTGAAGGCTCGTGGCCTGCGCGTCACGATGCAGAAGCTCGACCCGTATCTCAACGTCGATCCTGGAACGATGAATCCGTTCGAGCACGGCGAGGTCTACGTGACAGACGACGGGGGCGAAACCGACCTCGATCTCGGTCACTACGAGCGATTCATCGATGAACCGCTGACTCGTTCGTCAAACGCCACAACGGGCTCGATCTACTCGTCGGTGATCGCAGCAGAACGACGGGGCGACTATCTGGGCAAGACCGTCCAGGTCATCCCGCACATCACAGACGAAATCAAGCGTCGCATCAGCTCGCTGGCGTCAGACGACGTCGACGTGGTGATCACCGAAGTCGGCGGAACCGTCGGCGACATCGAGATTCTTCCGTTCCTCGAGGCCATTCGGCAGTTCCGCCTCGACGTCGGTCGCGACAACGTCTGCTACGTCCACGTCACGCTCGTGCCGTATATCGGCCCAGCCGAGGAACTCAAGACCAAGCCGACGCAGCACTCCGTCACCGAACTGCGCAGCCGCGGCATTCAGCCAGACGTCATCGTGTGTCGCTCAGATCGCCGAATTTCTGACGCCCTGCGTTCGAAGATCTCGAATCTCTGCGACGTTCCTCTCGACGGCATCATCAACGCCCCCGATGCCAACTCGCTTTACGGCATCCCTCTGACCATGCACGAGGGCGGCCTCGACAACTACGTCTGCAACATCCTTGGCTTCAACCACTTGTCGCCAGATCTCACCACCTGGCAAGAGCTTGTCGACCGGGTAGAGCGGGCCTGGAAGCCCGTCACCATCGGCATCGTTGGCAAGTACGTCACGCTGCCCGATGCCTACCTGTCGGTCGCTGAATCGCTTCGTCATGCGGCCTTCGCGCACGAGGTCGACCTGAAGATCGACTGGATCATGTCTGACCACGTCGAAGGCTTGCTCGTGGGGGAACGGCTCGGCCATCTCGACGGCATCGTCCTCCCCGGTGGCTTCGGGGTTCGCGGCGTTGAAGGCAAGGTGGAAGCCGCTCGATTTGCTCGTGAACAAGGCATTCCTTGCCTCGGCCTCTGCCTCGGCATGCAGATCATGACGATCGAATACGCCAGAAACGTGCTCGGCCTCGCCGGTGCAAACTCCAGCGAGTTTGACAACGCAGACTCCACCACGCCGCATCCCGTGATCGACCTCATGGACAGCCAACGCGATGTCACCGATATGGGTGGCACGATGCGCCTCGGCGCCTACGTGGCCGTCCTCGAAGAAGGCTCCCAGGTTGCCGACATCTACGGCGAGACCGTGATCAGCGAGCGTCACCGTCACCGGTACGAGTTCAACCCGAAGTACCGCTCACGGTTCGACGAATCCACCTTCACGTGCTCCGGCAACTCGCCAGACGGCAAGCTCGTTGAATTCATTGAACTCGACGATCATCCGTTCTGGGTTGGCACACAAGCTCACCCCGAGCTCAAGAGCCGTCCAGACCGTCCGGCCCCACTGTTTGACGCCTTCGTTGGCGCATCGTTGGCACTCGCCGAGAAAAACGATCCAGCTCGATTCGACGGACTTGCTCCCGCAGGCGACGTCATCGACGCTCGCTAACTCGATCTCTTCGATCACATCTGAGGTTTCCTTTGTCTGGTGACTACGAGGCATCGCCTTTTGAGTTCGTGCGCGATGACATCGTTCACGAAGGCCAGGTCGTGTCGTTCCGAAACGGCATCTTCAACGGTCCAGAGGGCGAATTCGTGCGAGACATCGTGCGTCACCCCGGAGCGGTGTCAGCCGTGGCTGTTGAGGACGACGAGGTGTATCTCGTGCGCCAATACCGAGCCCCCATCGACGAAGACATGTGGGAGATTCCGGCCGGCAAGAAGGACGTTGAGGGCGAACCGGCCCTCGAGACCATTGCCCGTGAGCTCGAAGAAGAAATCGGTAAGCGTGCCGGCTCGCTCGAACCGCTGATCAACCTGCACCACTCGCCGGGTTTCTGCGACGAGTTCCAAGAGGTCTACCTCGCCACCGATCTCGTCGAGGTTGGGCGCCGTGTCGATTCGCTCGAAGAGCAATACATGGTCGTTCGTCGGTTCCCGGCCGCCGAGGCTGTTGCGATGGCAACCGATGGCACGATCACTGATGCAAAGTCGATCATCGGCATTCTGGCTGCGGCCAGGAAGCTCGGTTGGTGATCTAGCCGTGCCGCTTGCCGACGCCGCTCATCTAGTGCGTCGATTCTTCGGCGCCATCAAGCCAGGAGCTCCTCCCGCCGAGGACGAGGCCTGGGCTGTGTCGCACTTGGGCGACGGTGAAACGGCGCTCTGGCATCGAATGAACAACCCCGACCAGCGTCACGCCATCGAGGTTGCAAGGGCGGTTGTGGCCGAGATGGGCGATCCGGACAGGCCGGTCGTTGCGGCCGCGCTGCTGCACGACGTCGGCAAGGTGGTGAGCGGCTACCGAACCCCGGCTCGCGTCGTGGCCACCGTGTTGTGGGCCGTCGCCCCAGACGGACTGGCCGACCAGTGGCTCGAAGCATCAGGACCTCGCAAACGCATGGCCGAATATCGCCGCCACCCCGAGCTCGGCGAACAGCTACTCGCTAACGCCGGAGCCGACGAATTCACCTCGTCATGGGCCGGCGACCACCACCGCCCAGAACCCCGCTGGCGAGTAGATCCAGCCATCGGAGCAATCCTAAAAGCCTGCGATGATGACTAGCTCCTTTGGCTTCCCATTGCTCCCGGCTCGAACCTGGCTGTCCCGAGCTTGCTCCTAGTCGCTTCGCTCCGAAGTCGCGGCGCTTCGGACCAGCCAGTCCCGTGCCTACGGATGACTGGGCTCCCTTGCGGGGAGCAGAAGCATTTGGCGTTGCGCCGCCGCAGGACTTTGGCGCAGTGAGCGTGAGGCAGAGCCTCCGTGGCGTCTGAACGGCCCGCCTGGAGGGCGGTGATGGGGCTCCGTGCCCAACGGCCCGCCCGGAGGGTAGTGATGGGGCTCCGTGCCCAACGGCCCGCCCGGAGGGCAGTCATCGTGAGCAAGCTCGGCGGAGCCAGGTTCGTACCGGTGCTAAGAGCGGCGACGCATGAGACCTACGGCGTCATACGCGCGGTCGAGGACTTCTTCTGCCTTCTCGGCGGCTTTGCCGGCTCCGATGGCGAGGGCGTCGGCCAGATCGTCGTCTGAAATGGCGGCAAGCTTTTCTTGAATGGGCTCAACGACGGCCAGGACGGCGGCAGCGGTGTCGGCCTTCAGCGGACCGTACTGCTCGTAGTTGTTGGCCAGTTCGGCCGGATCACCGTTGGTAGTTGCGGCGAGAATGTCGAGCAGGTTTGAGATGCCGGGCTTCTCTTGCGGATCGAACCGAACTTCACCGTCGTTGTCGGTGACCGCCTTCTTGAACTTCTTTTCGATGTCCTTCGGCGTGTCGCGCATGTCGATGGTGCCAAGTGGGCTGTCGACCGATTTCGACATCTTGTTTTCGGGGTGCTGAAGGTCCATCACGCGTGCGCCAGCGGCGGGAATGTGATGCTCGGGCACCACAAAGGTGTCGCCGTAGCGAGAGTTGAAGCGAATGGCGATGTCGCGGCTGATTTCGAGGTGTTGACGCTGGTCGTCACCAACGGGCACCACGTCGGTGTCGTAGAGCAAGATGTCGGCCGCCTGGAGTGCCGGGTAGGTGAACAGTGCGGCGCTCACAAAACCGGAGTCGCGGCTTGACTTGTCTTTGAATTGCGTCATGCGGTTGAGCTCGCCGTAGGCCGTCACCGTTTGCATGAGCCACCCCAGTTCGGCGTGGGCCGGCACGTGTGATTGCACGAAAAAGATCGACCGCTCGGGATCAATGCCCGAGGCCAGCATCATGCGAGCCATCTCGAGCGTGCCTGTCGCCACCTCACCGGGCTCCTTCGGGAGCGTGAGAGCGTGGAGGTCAACGATGCAATAGACCGCATCGTGGTCGTCTTGGAGCAGATGCCAGTTCTTGAGCGCCCCGAGGTAGTTGCCGAGGTGTGATGACCCCGAAGGCTGAATCCCACTGAAAACGCGAGGTCGACCGGAAGCTGTCCGAGAGGTGTTCGTCACAGCCGAGTAGCGTAGGGGCCGCGGCAAACAGCCGTGGACCATTTAGAATCACACCAGTGTCATTTGTAGACGAAACTCCTCGCGTCGACGCGGCGCCGACCGGCAACACTGATGCCCCGGCGGACGCGTCTCCAGAAGCGACCGAAGCCGAACACCAGGGCTATCGGGTCTCAACCGAGACCTTCGAGGGCCCGTTCGACCTTCTGCTGCACCTCATTCTCAAAGATGAGGTCGATCTCTACGAGATCTCGCTGTCGACCATCGTTGATGCCTATCTCGCCGAGATCGAGCGCATGGACCTGTGCGATCTCGAGACCGCGACAGAGTTCCTGCTCATTGCCGCAACCCTTGTCGAGCTGAAGTGCCGCCGTCTGCTGCCGGCAGACGACGATTTCGACCTCGACGATGAGCTCGGCATCTGGGAAGAGCGCGATCTGCTGCTGTCTCGCTTGCTCGAGTGCAAAACCTTCAAAGACGCGGCCAAGATTCTCGACGAGCTCACCAGCAACGCATCACGGGTTGTTCCCCGTCGGGCCGGGCTCGAAGACCAATTCCTCGAGCTGACGCCAGACCTTCTGGCTGGTGTCACCGGTGATCGACTCCGTAAGGCCTTCATCAAGGCTATGACGCCGCCGCCCGAGCCAACGGTCGACCTGTTCCACGTCACCAGCGTCACGGCAAGCGTCACAGACGCCATCGAAGAGATGCTCGACGAACTTCCGCGCTCAGGGCCGGTTTCGTTCCGTACCCTGACCGCCGGCTTGGTCGAACGAGTCGAGGTCGTTGTGCGGTTCCTGGCGGTTCTGGAACTGTTCAAGCAGGGCTTCATCGAGATCGATCAGGCCACGGCGTTTGGCGATCTGCGCATCGAGTGGATCGGCGGCGACATCGAAGCCCAGGCCGTGATGGCCGGCGCTGATCTGTACGAAGGCTGAGAAGGCGGAACATGTCAGAAGAACACGACAACGAGTCGAACGATGCTGCGG
>CALLGK010000047.1 GCA_938009905.1 uncultured Acidimicrobiales bacterium
CGTGAGGATCTACACCCGCAATCTCAACGATGTCACCGATCGGCTGGCCGGCGTCGTAGAGCTGGTCCGAGGATTCGACTGCGACAGCTTGGTACTCGACGGCGAGGTGATGGGGTTCTTCGACGACGACAAGCCCCTCGCCTTCCAAGACACCATGAGTCGCCTTGGCCAGGACGGCGGCGGCGAGCCAGATGCTGATGCTGATGCAGATGGTGCTAACGACGCTGAGCAAGCGAGCGGTGGTCACGTCATGCGGCCGTTCTTCTTCGACATCATGGAGCTCAACGGCACCAGCCTCATCGATGAACCGTTGCGCGACCGTCGGGCGATTCTCGAACAGGTCGTCGGCTCGCACAGTATTCCCGCCATCAGCACCGCAGACACCGCGGAGGCTCAGACCCACCTCGACCACGCACTTGACCAGCGGCACGAAGGCGTGATGGTGAAGGCCCTCGATGGCCTCTACGAAGCGGGTCGGCGAGGAAAGTCGTGGCGCAAGGTAAAGCCCGTCCACACCCTCGACCTCGTCGTGCTGGCCGCCGAATGGGGTCATGGCCGTCGGCAAGGCTGGCTTTCAAACCTGCACCTGGGCGCACGCGATCCACACACCGACGAGTTCGTCATGGTTGGCAAAACCTTCAAGGGCCTCACCGACGATCTGCTGCGTTGGCAGACCGAAGAGTTTCAGCAGCGCAAGACTCACGAGAGCTCAACGGGCCACACCGTCTATGTGGCGCACGAGCTGGTGGTCGAGATCGCCGTTGACGGTGTGCAGACGTCAACTCGGTATCCAGGCGGGGTGGCGTTGCGGTTTGCGCGAGTCCGGGCCTACCGCCCAGACAAGACCGCGGCCGAAGCCGACACGATCGATGCGGTGCGAGCTCTGAAGTAGCGGCCATCAGCCGTCCCGCTAGAAACCTCAGAAGTTTCTCCATCAGAATGGAACCGTTCTGAGTGGTGCAGCGTCTTCCATGTACGACCGTCCACGATGGAGGAACACCGTGAAACGCTGGCTACCAATCATCTTTGCAATCGCACTCGGAGCCACAGCCTGTGGCGATGGAGGTGAAACAACTGCGGCTGGTTCAGAGACCGATGAGGGCCCGCAGTCGTTCGAAGACCTCGAATACGAATCGCCGATCATGGACTTCCTCGGTGTCGATACCGCTCTCGACTTCAACAGTGAAGAGTCAGAAGCACAGTTCGCCGAGCAGGCCAACGTCGCCGAAGAGAAGATCGCTCAGTGCATGCGCGAAGAGGGCTTCGAGTACACCCCTGTCGACCAGTCGTCATTCATCTCGTTCAGCGAGGGTGACGACGAACTGCCGTGGGGCAGCAGGGAATGGGCCGAGAAGTACGGCTTCGGCATTACCACGCAGCGCTTCTCCCAGAGCGAGGTGGGCCCCGACCTTCTTGGTTGGGACGACACCGAGATGCAGGAGTTCGACGAGCAGACCGACCCCAACCAGGCCTACGTCGAGTCGCTGTCTCAGGTTGAGCGAGATGCGTACTACGAGGCGCTCTATGGCAATGAGCCAGAGCTTCCCATCGACGCAACCGAAGCCGACTACGAAGAGGCATACGAGAACTGGGAGCCAACGGGCTGCCAAGCCGAGGCGTGGGGCGACGAAGGATTCTTCGGCGGGCCAGAGCAGGCCTTCTATGAGGAGTTCGGCGACGATATCGACGACCTCTACGAGCGCCTCGAGGCCGACCCTCGTGTGGCCGAGCACAAGTCCAAGGTTGCGGCATGCATGGCCGAGAAGGGCCTTGACTACTCCGGCGACATGGAGGAGCTCTACAACTACTTCGAAGACAAGATGACCGGAATCGGCCCGGACTACTCGCAGGATCCGTTCGAAGCAGCTGGCCTCGATCCAGAAACCATGACCGAGGAAGAGATCGACGCCTTCTACGAGGAGGCATTCAACGTCGAACTCAGCGATGCAGACAAAGAGACGCTTGGTGCCTTGCAGGCAGAAGAGATCGAGCTCGCCACTGCGGTCTGGGATTGCGACGGCAGCGATCTGCAGCTCGAGATTCTGTTCAGCGAAATTCGCGTCGAGTACGAGAACGAGTTCCTCGCAGAGAACGCTGATCGTCTTGGCGAATTCGAAGGGTCAGCAGAGGGCTGATGAGTCGCCGAACCATTCTGGCCATGGTCACCGCCATTGCGGTCTTGGCGGCTGGCCTCGGTTGGTTTGCCGGGCAGCGCATCAAATCACCGGCCGACATTGCGGCCGAAGCACAACCACCTGAAGCCTCGCTCATCACCGTGCCGGTTGAGCAGAGAGATCTTTCATCCAACATCGTGATGCGAGGCCAGGTGGCCTTCACCGAGTCGACCGACATTTCAATCACTGGCTCGGCAGACGGTGTGGCCATCGTGACCCGGTTGCCCAAGGCCGAAGGCGAACAGCTGGCCGAAGGCGATGTGGTTGTTGAGGTGGCCGGCCGGCCAGTGATCGTGCTGCAGGGCGAGCTGCCCGTGTTCCGGTCGCTCACGCCAACGCTCGAGGGGCCAGACGTCCGCCAACTCGAAGAGAGCTTGGTGAGGCTCGGGTTTGATCCTGGACCGGTCGACGGCATCTACGACGCAGCCACTGAGGCCGCCGTTGTCGAGCTGTATCGAGATGCCGGCTACAAGGCCGACGAGCCAACGGCAGACGAGATTGACCGAGTCGAGCAGGCTCGCCGCACGCTGCGTGAAGCCCGAACACAACTGGCAGACGCAAAGGAAGGTTCCAGCGCTGCTGGGCTTCCACAGTCGACCAGGCTTGAACTTGATCGGGCCGTGACCAATGCGGAAGAGAACCTCACCCTCGCCAAAGAAACCCGTGATCGGGAAGTCGGTGCGGCGTGGGCCGACACCGAGGCGGCCCGCAACGCCCTGACGGCGGCCCAGACGGCGAAGGACACGGCGCAGACAAGACTCGACGCAGCTGTGGCGGGAACCCATCCAGACACCGGCGTGGCACCAACCCCGGAAGAGCTCACTGAGCTCACCCGGGTTCGTGACGAGGCCGACGTGACGTTGGCCGAAGCCACGACAGCCGAGAGCATCGCCTCCACAACCGAGACAGACGTGAAACGAGAGCAGGACTCAGCCGTCCGCAATGCGGAGATTGATCTCGAGGTGGCCAAGGCGAGCCGCACCGAATCAATCACCCAGGCCAACGAGACGGGCGGGCAAGACGGCGTGACATCGGCCCAAGAGAGCGTCCGTGACGCCGAAGAAGCGCTGGCTCGCCTCGAAGCCGAGACCGGTGTGTCGTTCCCAGCGAGCGAACTCATCTTCCTGCCGAACCTCCCTGCCGAGGTACAGGCACTCCGGGCTGATGTTGGCGACGTGCCCCAGGGGCCTGTCATGACGGTTACTGGTTCTGGCCTCAAGATCACCGGCACAATTTCTGCCGCCGACCGAAGCCTGCTCACCGAGGGTGCGGCCGCCATCATGGAAGACGACGAGCTCGGCATCCGACTCGACGCAACCGTGGCCTTCGTGGCCGATAACCCTGGCGGACCAGACGTGGCCGCCGACCGCTACGCCGTTCGGCTCGAACCGGTCGGCGAGGTGCCAGAAGACGCCATCAATCAGAACCTGCGAGTGACGATTCCGTTTGCCTCAACAGACGGTGAGGTTCTCGCCGTGCCGCTCGCCGCATTGTCGGCTGGCGCCGATGGTTCGTCTCGTGTCGAGGTTGAGCGGGCCGATGGCACCGTCGAAACCGTCGCCGTGGTGCCGGGTCTCAATGCCCGAGCCCTCGGTCTTGTCGAGATCACGCCGGTCGACGGCGATCTCGAAGCCGGAGACCGAGTGGTGGTTGGCCGCAACGTGCCGGTCGCGGCCGACGAGGACGACGGCGCAGAGGACGACGCCGATTCTGAGGACTCAGACGACGGCGGCAGCGAAGATGAACCCGCTGAGGTTGAGGGCGAGGACGAAGGGTGACGACCGTCCCTCCTCCCCCGCTGGCGGAAAACGCGGTTGCGACGGCGCCGCCAACGATCCCGTCATCGGAGGGCATCGTTGTCGAGCTCGACAACGTGTCGAGAGAGTTCCCTGGCAACCCGCCGGTGCGAGCGCTTGATGGGGCCAACCTGCGGATCCACGAGGGCGACTACGTGGCCATCATCGGCCCATCTGGTTCCGGCAAGTCAACGCTGCTGCATCTGCTTGGGCTGCTCGATCAGCCGACAGACGGCGTCTATCGCCTCGACGGCATCGACACCCGCGACCTGTCCGAACGAGACAGGGCCGGACTTCGCTCGAGCCGCATCGGCTTTGTCTTTCAGTCGTTCCACTTGCTCGGTCATCGCACCACGGTTGAAAACGTGATGCTGTCGGAGGTTTACCGACCAGACAGTCGTGCTGGTCGGCGGGAACGGGCTGAATCGGCGTTGATCCAGGTTGGCCTTAGCCATCGACTCGACGCCTTCCCCACCACTCTGTCTGGCGGAGAGCGTCAGCGGGTGGCCGTAGCCCGTGCGCTTGTTGGCAAGCCAAGCCTGTTGCTGGCCGACGAGCCAACCGGCAACCTCGATTCGGTCACGAGTGCGCAGATTCTCGACTTGTTCGACGAGCTGCACGACGGCGGCCTGACCCTTGCGGTCATTACCCACGACGAAGACGTGTCGGAGCGGGCCCAACGGCGGGTTCGGATCAACGACGGTCAGATGACCGAAGACCCAGCATGATCGACGAGACCGCGTGAGCGAAGAGGCAACGTGATCGATCTGGAACCAGAGCAAGAGATGAGCGAGGCCGAGTTTCCGACCGAGACCTCCGGGCTCACACGTTCGCACTTCTCGGCCCGAGACTTGCTGAGCGAGGCCACCGTTGCCCTCACTGCTCGACCCGCTCGCACCCTGCTCACCGCGCTCGGCACCATTCTTGGCGTGGCTGCGCTGGTGGCCACGCTCGGCTTGGCTAAGACGGCCGGCAACCAGGTGGTGTCTCGGTTCAACGAACTCGAAGCGACCCGGGTTGTCGTCGAGCCTCAGAACCGAACGCAGGGCCGCAACAACGTGCAGGTCAGCGTGATTCCGTTTGATGCTGGTGATCGTCTCGAACGGCTCAACGGCGTGGTGGCGGCCGGCACCAAGTCGGAAGTGGCCATCCAGGGCCTCGCTCGTTCAGTGCCAGTCGTCGATCCGCTTGGCTCGAACGAGTTTCAAATCCCAGTGTTTGCGGTGAGCCCCGGTCTGTTTGATGCCGTGCGGGCCGACATCGAAACGGGCCGCGTGTTCGACGAGGGCCATAACGAGCGAGGCGACAACGTTGTGGTGCTTGGCCCGGCGGCAGCTCGCCGACTCAACGTGACCCGTGTCGACAACAGCCCGGCGATCTTCGTCGGCAACGAGACCTTTGCCGTGATTGGCATTCTACGTGACGTCGAGCGAGAGCCCGACCTTCTCAACGGCATCATGATCGTTGACGGCTACGCCCGTGAACGCCTGGCCCTCAACGCTCCGGCCGAGGTGCACGTCGAAGTTGATGTGGGCGCCGCGGAGCTGATCGGTACCCAGGCTGCGATTGCCCTCGCCCCTGACTCGCCAGACCAGCTTCGAGTGTCGACTCCGCCATCGCCTCGGGCTGTGCGGTCGAGCGTGCAGAACGATCTCAACTCGCTGTTCCTCATCCTCGGTGGTGTGTCTCTATTGGTCGGCGCCATCGGCATCGCCAACGTCACCCTTGTGAGCGTGCTTGAACGCACCGGAGAGATCGGCCTGCGCCGAGCCCTTGGCGCCACCCGTCGACACGTCGCCGCTCAGTTCCTGTTTGAATCAGGGGCCCTCGGTGCGCTGGCTGGGTTGATCGGCACAAGCGTCGGCATCCTCACCGTTGTGGCGGTGTCGGCGACAAAGTCGTGGACCCCGGTGCTCGACAGTTGGCTGCCCCTGGGCGCGCCGGTGCTCGGGGCCATCATCGGCCTGGTCGCTGGTACCTACCCAGCCTGGAAAGCCTCGGCCACCGAACCCATCTCGGCCCTCCGTTCAGGCACATGATTCCTGTTCTGGAGGCCGTAGAGCACCAAAACGTACCCTCCGGCCTCCAGTTCGGGGATTTACGTGCGATTTGAGCGCGCTGAGGTCCGTTTGGGTTGGCAGGTGGGGCACCACCAGGCGTTGCGGCCGTCGATGTCGGCGTGTTTGATCGGCGTTTCGCAGCGCCGGCACGGGTCACCGTGGCGCTTGTAGGCATAGAGCCGTTCTCGGCGG
The DNA here is from genome assembly GCA_938009905.1 of uncultured Acidimicrobiales bacterium. Classification (GTDB taxonomy): domain Bacteria; phylum Actinomycetota; class Acidimicrobiia; order Acidimicrobiales; family SZUA-35; genus CALEWY01. Next base: position 6,223 of record CALLGK010000047.1, read on the forward strand.
TTGAGCTCTGAGCGTTTCTCGGCCCCAACGTCGATGGGGTCAACCGTCACGATCTTGCCAACCCGCTCCCCTGCCTTCAGCTCTCGCACCGCGTGGTCCCACAACTGGGCCAGCGTTTCGGGGTCGATCTCGGTGGCTTTGCGCCAGGGATGCACGCCGATCTGAAACAGCAGTTCGGATCGGTACACGTTGCCAACGCCCGCCATCAGGCTCTGGTCCATGATGGCTCGCCCGATCGGGATCTTTCGCCGTTCGACCCGTCGCACAAACTCTTCCCGGTCGCCCTTGGCGTTGATGATCGGATCAGGGCCGAGTCGGTTGAGCACCGCATCGACCTCGTCGCCAACCAGGATCCGACACTGGTTCGGACCGGCCAGGTGCAGTTCGTTGTCTGCGGTCTGCATGAGCAATCGGCAGTTCGGCGACGGCGTGGGAAACGGCGGCTTGCTGAGTCGGTACTTTCCAAACAGGCCGAGGTGCACGTGAATCGTGTCGTCCGATTCGAAGCGGTAGAAGATGTGCTTGCCTTTGGCGAAGATGGTGTCGAGCGCTTGGCCGTCGAGCTGCATGGCTTCGTCTGCGAACCGCCCCTGCGGGGATGAGACGGCAAGTTCGTGACCGTTGAATCGCTTGCCTTGCAGCCTGGCCGCTCGATGGAGGACGTGGCCTTCAGGCATAGGGCTCACTCGTTTCGTCTGTCGGAGTCGGAGTGGGCGGGTCGACCAGTTCGAGCCTGCCCGCTGCTGCGTCGAGCACCACACGGTCGCCTGTCTTGATGTCGGCCCCGATCTCACCAAGGTTGGTCACCGCTGGCAGTCCGAGTTCGCGCAGGATGATCGAGCCGTGCGACAGGTCGCCGCCGATCTCGACGGCCACGCCGGCCACCTGCCCGAACGAGGGCACCCACCCGGCATCGACGCTGCGAGCCACCAGCACGGTGGTGTCTTGGTCGAAGCCATCCGGAAGGTTCGCTGGCGGCTCGGCGCATCGCAGCGCAACGCCATCGACTCGCCCCGTGGTGAGCGACACGCCAGTGAAGATGCCTGACCCGTCGCCAACGGACGCGCCAGCCAATTCAGCGAGGTTGTCGAAACGCCGAACAAGGTCGGGCAATCGGATCTCGGAACGGTCGGCCACGAGAGCTCGGCGTTGCTCGAGCTGTTCGCTGCTGAACACTGCGCCGTTGTCGATGCCGACAAGCTCGTCGACCGACAGATCCCACACCGCTTCAGCTTCGGGCAGCTGCCCGGCGGCCACGGCCTCTGTTGCCAGATCGAGCAGTCGAGAACGGATGATGCCGAACGATCGCATGGCCGACCATCTGATCTGTTCTCGTGCCGCCATTGGCCGGCTCGCGAAGAACCAAATAGGTGACGTGAGCCTGGTTTTGAGGTTGGACCCTCCGGGATGGGAGCGTTCTTTGTGGCTGAGGATCGAGGCGATGATCGGCGCCGGAGCTTCGACGAAGCGAGGACGAGCCACGTCGCTCTCGAACACGCCTCGGTGTCCGTGCTCGGCCGCCCACGTGTCCCACATGCGAGTGAACGCCGGATTGTCTGGCAGCCGCCCGGCCTCTAGCTCGGCCCGGATCGCTTCGTTGTTGCGGGCCAGCTTCGCCATGGGCGCCAGATCGTCGAGCATTCTGGTGCCGGGGGTGCGCTGCGAGGCCAAGTGACCTTCCAGCGTGCCGGCCAGTCGGAGGATGGCGACCGGGCCCGTCATGGCGGTGGCCAGTGACGACATCTGCGTCACGAGCTCGACGTAGCACGAACGCAGAGCGGAGGTTGTTGCTGCGAAGTCGGTGAGTTCTTGTGAGGCATACCCGGCAATGGCGTCTTCGGCGTCGCTGGCCCGACTGGGTGAGGTGAGCTGGGCAACACCGAGCTTGATGAGCGTTGGCAACGATCGGATGAGCCGACGTGGGTTGAGTCCGACGAGCAGCTCTGGCTCGCCACCAAGCGAGTCGGCCAACAGACCGGTGGGCAGTCCGAGCCGGCGGAGCAGATCGGTGAGCTGCGAGAGGTTGATGTATGGCCGTCCGGCAAACGACTCGATGAAGGGACGATCGACCGGGAGGTCTGGATCGATGTCTCGGTAGAAGCTCATCAAGTCGTGCGAGGCCGACTCGACAAGGCTCGCCATGAG
>CALLGK010000048.1 GCA_938009905.1 uncultured Acidimicrobiales bacterium
CTGCTCGCTGAAGTGGGCGGTCTCGAGATCGGGGGAATCGCCGGATTGTGTCTGGGAGCCGCCGAGGCTCGAATCCCCGTCATCATCGACGGGGTCATTGCTCTGGCCGGTGCCGTGGTGGCCGACCGACTGTCGCCAGTCGTTCGGGGATATATGATCGCCGGGCACCGTTCGGTCGAACCTGCCGCCACGGCAGCACTCTCACATCTCGAACTCGAACCGATCCTCGACCTCGAACTGCGTCTTGGTGAAGGAACCGGCGCGGCGCTCGCCTACCCCATCGTGGTTGCCGCAGCCGCCGTCATGGACGACATGGCGACGTTTGCCGATGTGGGTATTAGTGATGGTTGAGCGACGCCGCATACCACGCTGCGTACGACGCGAACTTCTCGGGTAAGCGCTTTTGGATCGTGCCGGCCAACGGATGCACGGCCATCACGCCTCGAAAGATCGGTGACACCAATTTGCCGATGCCCGCGGTTTCAGCGCCGAAGCGCCACGTGAGCTCGCATGCCGCAGGACCCATCGGCCTGAGCAGAAACTCTTCGACCGATGCTGCGACGCTCGGCTCGCGCCCGAGAATGATGCAGAACGCCATGCGGAAGGGCTCCTCCCACTCGATCACCTGTTGCTCGTAGGAGGGGCGACCTTTGCGCTTGACCAGTCTGGTGCTTCCCTCGGCGTTCGGTTGTGACGTCCACTCGACGCTCCGCAACGTTGGGTACCACTCGGGCCATGTCCGCTGATCGGCCAGCACGCGAAAGGCGAACTCTGTCGGCACGTGGACCCGTGCGCTTGCCTCGATCCGAATGTCGGCATTGTCAACAAGCGAGCGATCGACCACGGGAAAGTCGGTCTTGAAGCTGTAGAACTTCTTGATCGCTTCGATTGGGGAGTTCCGCGTCGCCATGCGGTTGTTTTCGGCTTAACTCATTCTGGCTGTAGCCGAACTCAGTTCTGGATGTAGCTGCCCAGGAACGCCTCGAGCCGACTGAACGCATGCTCAAGATCTTCGACGTGGGGAAGGAACACCACGCGGAAGTGGTCGGGCTCTGGCCAGTTGAAGCCGGTGCCTTGCACCAGCAAGATCTGTTCTGTCCGCAGGAAGTCGAGGACAAACTGCTCGTCGCTCGTGATCTTGAACTTGTCGGTGTCGATCTTGGCGAACACATAGAGCGCCCCAGCGGGCTTCGTGCACGACAGCCCGTCGATGGCGTTGATCATGTCGTACGCCACCTGCCGTTGTTCGTACAGGCGGCCACCGGGGACCACGAACTCCGAGATGCTCTGGTAGCCGCCGAGTGACGACTGGATGGCGTGCTGCGCCGGCACGTTCGCGCACAGCCGCATCGAGGCCAGCATGCGCAGGCCTTCGATGTATCCACTGGCCCTGCTCTTCGATCCGCTTACGGTCAGCCAACCGGCCCGAAAGCCAGCAACGCGATAGGTCTTCGACAATCCGTTCATTGTCAGAAACAGAACGTCGTCGGCAAGCGAGGCGATGCAGGTGTGCTTGGCCTCGTCATACAAGATCTTGTCGTAGATCTCATCAGCCATGACCACGAGGTCGTGCTCGCGAGCGATCTCGACGATCTCCTCGAGTAGCTCTTTCGAGTAGACGGCTCCCGTCGGGTTGTTGGGGTTGATCACGACGATGGCTTTGGTCCGATCCGTGACCTTCGAGCGGATGTCGTCGAGGTCTGGGAACCAGTCGGCCTCTTCGTCACAGCGATAGTGCACGGCCGTGCCTCCGCTGAGGTTCGTCGCTGCGGTCCAAAGCGGGTAGTCGGGGGAAGGGATCAACACTTCGTCGCCGTTGTTGACCAGCCCTTGTAAGGCCATGCCGATGAGCTCCGATACGCCGTTGCCGATGTAGACGTCGTCGATCTCGACGCCCTTGATGCCCATGCGCTGGTTGTATTGCATCACGGCTTTGCGGGCCGGGTAGAGGCCCTGCGAATCGCAGTAGCCCTGTGCGGTTGGCAGGTTGCGCATCATGTCGACAAGCACCTCTTCTGGTGCTTCGAAGCCAAACGGGGCGGGATTGCCGATGTTGAGCTTCATGATGCGGTGGCCCTCGTGTTCGAGCCTGTTCGCCTCGTCAAGGATCGGGCCTCGAATGTCGTAGAGGACGTCGTCGAGCTTCGAGGACTTGCGGATCTCTTGCGGCATCCAAGAGACGGTAGATCAGGTGACGGCCAGATCCGTTTCATTTCCGGTGCAGCGGCCTGTCAGTATCTGGCATGGATTACTACGACCTCGGTTCGTTTTCCCGTGTCGTCACGACCGCTGAAGGTGCCGCAGGTGCTCAAGCCCAGCTCTGGTTCGACCGTGGGCTCAACTGGTTGTACGCATTTCATCACTACGAAGCCGTCGACTGTTTCAACAAGGCGATCGAGGCCGACCCCACCTGCGCCATGGCCCATTGGGGCGTGGCGATGGCGATCGGTCCCAACTACAACGCGCCGTGGAACATGATGGACCGGCGCACAAAGGCGCATGCGCTGAAGACCGGTTTCGACTTCAGCCGCAAGGCCGCCGAACTTGCCGCTGCATCTTCTGAGATCACCGAAGTCGAGGCCGACCTCATCAACGGTCTCGTCGCCCGCTTTCCCCAGCCAGAGCCGATCAAGGACATGATGCCGTGGAACGCGGAATACACCGCGGCGATGCGCAAGGTGTACGAGAAACACCCAGACGATCTCGAAGTTGCTGGCGCCTTTGTCGATGCCATTCTGAATGAGACGCCGTGGCAGATGTGGAATCTCAAGACCGGTGGCGTCGGCGATGGCGCGGGCACCGTCGAAGCACAACGAACGCTCGAGCGAGTCTTCGATGAGCTGCCAGATTCTTGGGATCACCCCGGCGTGCTGCACCTCTACGTGCATCTCATGGAGATGTCGCCAACCCCAGAGCTAGCTCTGCGCCATGGCGACCGCTTGCGGCGACTGGTCCCGGACGGTGGCCACCTGATTCACATGCCGACACACATCGATGTGCTGTGCGGCAACTACCACGACGTCGTGCTCTACAACCAGATCGCGGTCGAAGCAGATCGGCGCTGGCTCGAACGTGAGGGACCCATCAACGTCTACACCTTGTATCGAAATCACAACTATCACTTCGTGATCTACGGAGCGATGTTTCTCGGGCAGTACTCAGCGGCGATGGACGCTGCTGAAGAACTCGTCGCGACGACACCGGAGGAGTTTCTGCGTATCGAGTCGCCACCATTCGCCGATGCTGCCGAAGCCTTCATCGGCATGAAGCAACACGTGATGGTCCGCTTCGGAAAGTGGCAGGAGATCATCGACGAGCCGATGCCAGACGATCAAGAGTTGTACTGCGCAACCACCGCGATTCAGCGGTACGCGAGAGCAGTCGCCCACTCAGCCCTCGGCAATGTCGATGACGCAGAGCGTGAGCGAGTTGAGTTCCTGACGGCGAAGGAGCTCGTGTCGGAGCGTCGACGGGTGCACAACAACACCGTGGTCGATCTGTTGCAGGTCGGTGAAGCCATGCTCGAGGGCGAACTCGAATACCGCAAGGGCAACCACGATGTGGCCTTCGATCACTTGCGGCGAGCGGTCGAGATCGAAGACAACCTGCTCTACGACGAGCCGTGGGGCTGGATGCAGCCGACCCGTCATGCGCTCGGCGCACTCCTTCTCGAACAGGGCCACCTCGAAGAAGCCGAGGCCGTCTACCGCGCTGATCTCGGACTCGACGACACACTGAGCAGGGCCAGCCAACACCCCAACAACCTTTGGAGCCTGCATGGACTGCACGAATGCCTCGTGCAACGAGGTGACACCGTGGCGGCCGGCCTTATCAAGCAGCAACTCGACGTTGCACTGGCCCGGTCAGAGGTGCCGGTCAAGGCCTCATGCTTCTGCAGCCAGGCCGCCATGGCGGGCGGCTAGCCGACTGGCACCAAATCCGCGCACCACCCGCGCAGAACCGTGCCAAATCGAGACGGCGACGTCCGGTAAGCCCATCAGCACGAACTGGCACCAAACCCGCCCACCACCCGCGCAAAACCGAGCCAGTTCGAGAGTGGGGTGAGACTGTCACAGGGACTCGGCATGATGTGCCGCATGCTCAACGACGACGCCTGGAGCGCCGTGGCAGAGCTTGCAGCCTCTCAGCACGGATGCTTCACAACAGCACAGGCTGCCGACAACGGACTCGGTCGACGACAACTTGATCGAGCAAGGTCCAGCGGGGTCATCGTACGCGTCTTCCCTCGAGTTCTACGCTTCGTCGGAGCGCCGCTCACGTGGCACGCAAGGCTGGCGGCAGCCACCTTGAGCTCGGGCGGGGTTGCATCACATCGATCGGCGGCGCGGCTACACGGCTTTGATGGGTTCACGGACTCGGTCATAGAAGTCACGGTCGCCAGAGGCCGCCGAGTCTCGCTTCCAGGCGTCATCGGCCACCGTTGGACGTATCCGGAACCGGATTTCGACCATCAGGTCGTCAATGGCATTCCGTGCACCTCCAGTGCCGTCACTCTGGCCCAACTCGGCGCCGTCGCTCCTGCTGTCGCAGTTGAGCGGGCGCTCGACAGCGCTCTTCGCAATGGGGCAAACGTGCGCTGGATTCGCGAGACAGCCGATCGGCTCCATCGACCAGGCCCGAGCGGCACAGGCACACTTCTGCGGATTCTCGACGACGAACGGCGATCTGGTGCGCTGCCGGACAGCTGGTTCGAGCGACTCGTTCAATCAATCCTTCACGATCAGGAGATCCCCCGGCCGACGATCCAGCACGACGTCGTGGTCGCATCCGGCCGTCGGTACCGGCTCGATCTTGCTTGGCCCGAGATGGCCGTAGGGCTCGAGTGCCATTCGCGCACGTACCACTTTGGTCCGGTGAAGGAAGCGTCGGACAACCTGCGCGACCTTGAGCTAGCTGGAGCCGGCTGGGAGGTGTTGTACCTCACGTGGGAACAAAGCCGGCGACCAGACGACTTCGTCCCACTGCTCGCCCAGACCCTGATGACCCGTCGCCAACAACTCAACGTCGCCTGACCTCCGGCCGCCCGAACTGGCACCAAACCAGCGCACCACCTCGGCAAAACCGTGCCAGTCCGAGCTTCGGCAGATCCGGTGCCGAGAACTGGCACCAAACCGGAGCGACACGTGGGCAAAACGGTGCCAATTCGCCGGCCAGAGCAACCAGCCGTTCGGATCGGAACTGGCACGGAACTCGCTCACCAGCCGAGCAACACGGTGCCAGTTCGAGCTTCGGCAGATCCGGCCGCCCGAACTGGCACCAAACCAGCGCACCGCCCGAGCAAAACGGTGCCAATTCACCGGTTCGTGGGTGGGCAAGGTCTAGCTCGGGGCAAAGCCCTTGAGGAAGGCGGCGACGTTGGTGCCGAGGGCTTCGACGGCGTAGCCGCCTTCGAGCAAGATCACCGTCGGAAGGTCGGCGGCGGCAATGCGGGCGCCCATCTCGACGAAGTTCGCTTCGGTGAGCGTGAAATGGCTGATCGGGTCGTCTTCGAATGTGTCAACGCCGAGTGACACCACCAAGGCGCCGCTCGCAGCGTCTCCCGAGCGGTTCAGACACCGTTCCAGAGCGGCTGACCACTCGGCGTACCCGCACCCACGACCCAGCGGCTCGTTGTGGTTCCAACCCTCACCATCACCAACGCCTGTCTCGCTGGCATGGCCGGCGTAGTAGGGGAAGTCGGTCGTTGGATCCGCGTGGATCGAGGCGTACAGCACATCGCTGCGGTTGTAGAAGATGTCTTGCGTCCCGTTGCCGTGGTGGTAGTCGACATCAAGCACCGTCACTCGATTCGATCCGGCGTTCAGCAGTTGCTGAGCGGCAATCGCGGCATTGTTCAGATAGCAGTAGCCACCAAATTGGTCGGCAGACGCATGGTGCCCTGGTGGCCGACAAAGCCCGAACGCGACGGCCTCGCCGTCGATAACCGCATCCGTTGCCGACTGGGCGATCGCCGCACTCGCCATCGCCGCTTCCCACGTTCCCTCAACGACTGAGCAATCAGCGGCGAAGCTGTAGCGGCCGACCTGACCTCGAATCGACGCAGGCACGTGGTCGGCGTTCATGGTGCGCGTTGGCCAGCAATTGGCCATGACTGCGCCCTTCTCCCCCGCTTCCACCCACCGCTGGTGGGCGTGCTCGAGGAAGTCGAGATAGCCGGCGTCGTGCACCGATGCGATCACGCCACGATCGACGGGACCGGGAGCCACGAACTCGTGATCATCCCGAAGCGCCTGTTCGACAAACTCGACGCGACGAGGTGTCTCCCACGATGGAATCAGCTGACTGCCGTCGAGTTCGGTGGCGTGATGGACGGCATGACGGCCGTCGGTGAAGACCTTCATCTCGACCAGCGCTACTCGTCGAAGCCGACGAAGTTCACCACGTCTTCGTTTGGCGATCGACGAGACACCACGTGGTTGGCCACGAAGTCAGGGTCGGGGTAGCCCATCGCCACGCACGTCATGATCACCTGGTCTTCCGGGATGTTCGCATGCTCACGCACCACAGATGACTGCATGATTCCCTGGCCGTTGATCACGCAACCAAGCCCCTTGGACGTCGCAGCAAGCACGAGTCCGTAGGTGGCGGCGCCAACGTCGAAGTGGGCCACGGTGTCGTCGGCTAGCTCCTGGTCCATCGTGACAACGACCGATACCGGCGCATCGAACTGGCGGAACCCGCGCATGACCCAGTCTTGGCGCCGCTCTTTGTCGTGACGCTCAATGCCCATCGCCTCGAACAGCTGCACCGCAATCTCGACCTGTCGATCTCGGTGGACGCCCTGGTAACCGTGATCAGACATCTTGATCTCGCGGTCGACCTTTGCCCCAGCCATCATCCGCTCGGTGTTGCCCTCACGAATCAACTCGAGTGGCGCGCCAGTCACCGCATGAAAGTGCCACGGCTGGGTATTCATGGACGACGGAGCGCGCTTGGCAATCTCGATGATCTCCTCCATGAGCGCCCGGGGCACAGGATCCTTCTTGTAGCCGCGAGTGCTCCGACGCTGGGCCACCAGCGTCTCGAAGTCGATCTTGCCTGTTGAGGTGTCGCTGTCAGTCACACGCTGATACTGCGAGATGGCCTCGGACAACGCAAACTCGCTCGGGCCTCACGCTGATGAATCCGGGTACAGCGTCCGAATCAGTCCGAACGCAAGCCCAGCACCCACGATCTGCATCAGCACAAACATCGGAGCTGACGCAGGCTCAATACCGGCGAACGAATCAGACAGGGTGCGAGCGATGGTGACGGCCGGGTTGGCGAAGCTGGTTGACGAGGTGAAGAAGTAGGCACCGCCGATCCACACGCCGACGGCATAGGCAACGCTGTTTGCGCGTCCGGTCCGCACACATCCATGGATCACGAGCAGCAGACCGATCGTGGCCACGATTTCAGAGACCCACAGACCGGTCGATGATCGATCCTTCGTCGAGAACTCGACCGCCGGAAGCTCAAACATCAGGTTGGCAATCACGGTACCAAGACAGCCGCCGACGATCTGTGCGGCGATATACGCCAGGGCGTCGTTCGTTGGCAGGTCGCCAAGCATCCGATCGACCAACGTGACGACCGGGTTGAAGTGGGCCCCAGACACGCCACCGAACATCAAGATCAAACCGATGAGAGCTCCAGCCGTCGCCGCTGCGTTCTCAAGCAACTGAAGGCCCACATCATCGGGTGACAGCCGACTGGCCATGATTCCTGAACCGACGACGGCGATGATGAGGAAGCCCGTACCGATGGCCTCGGCCAGCAAACGCCGAGGGAGCGGGATCTCATCGGTCATGGCCGCGAAATCTACCGCCCACGGGTTCATTCCCGATGCTGAACATGTTAAACACACAGTCGTTCGGACGACCGATCGGCCACACGTTCGGCCCAGACAACTCGGCATAGACGACTCGGGCCAGACAACTCAGCCCAGACAACTCGGCCTCGACAATGGAGAGCAATCAGATGCGCGATCAACTTCTTATCGGTGGAACCTGGCGAGATGGGGCAGATGGCGAGCGCATCTCCGTGCTCGACCCCGCGACAGGTGAAGAGCTCACGACCGTCGCGTCTGGCACACCCGCAGATGCAGACGCCGCCGTCAGTGTGGCAGCGAAGGCGCAGGTCGGCTGGGCCAAGGTTGCACCCAGAGAGCGAGGCGAGATCCTCCGCAACTGTTGGAAGATCATGCTCGACCACCAAGACGAGCTTGGAGAGCTGATCACCAAGGAACACGGCAAGCCGATCGCCGATGCAAAAGGCGAAATCGCATACGCCGCCGAGTTCTTTCGGTGGAACAGCGAAGAAGCCGTTCGCCTCCGCGGCACGATCGGCACCTCACCAAACGGCGCGAACAGAATCATCGTGCATCATCCGCCGGTTGGCGTTGTGGTGATGGTGACACCGTGGAACTTCCCCGCTGCGATGATCACTCGCAAGGTCGCACCGGCCCTCGCCGCCGGCAACGCCGTCGTGATCAAGCCTGCGAAAGAGACTCCCCTCACCGCCTTGCGGGTCGGCGAACTGCTCGAAGAGGCCGGTGTTCCGCCTGGCGTCGTCAACATCGTCCCAACGCAAAGCGCCGGACCGTGGTTCGAAGCGGCAACAGCAAACAGCGCAACTCGCATGGTGTCGTTCACCGGGTCGACCGAAGTTGGCCGCGTGCTCCTCAAGCGATGCGCCGATCGAGTACTGAAGGTGGCGATGGAGCTTGGCGGCAACGCACCGTTCATCGTGTTCAACGATGCAGACCTCGACGCTGCCGTCGAAGGCGCGATGGTGGCCAAGATGCGACATTCAGCCGAGACCTGCACCGCCGCCAACCGCTTCCTGGTCGAGGCCGACGTGGCCGACGACTTCACCCAACGGCTGGCCAAGGTGATGGCCGATGTCCAGGTGGGCCCTGGCCACGAAGCCGGCGTGGGCTGTGGACCAATGATCAACGCCGGCGCCGTGCAGTCAATCGACAGTCTTGTGAACGCTGCCGTTGGCGAAGGGGCAACCGTGGTGACTGGCGGCGAGATCGTCGACCGGGCTGGCTTCTTCTACGCCCCAACCGTGCTGGCCGATGTGACCCCGACAGCAGCCATCAACCACGAAGAGATCTTTGGACCGGTCGCCCCCGTCGTGAGCTTCACCGACACAGACGACATGATTCGCATCGCGAACAACACCGAGATGGGCCTGGCCGCCTACGTGTACACGGCCGACATCGGTCGAGGCATGTCGGTGTCTGAGCGCCTTGAGTCGGGCATGGTTGGGCTCAATCGAGGTGCGATGTCAGACCCAGCGGCACCGTTTGGCGGCATGAAGCAGTCGGGCCTCGGCCGCGAAGGAGCAAGCGAAGGGATTCTTGAGTTCTGCGAGACCCAGTACATTGCCACGCAGTGGTAGGTAGCAATAAGCAGAGCATTGCCACGCAGTGGTGATGGACCGGACAACACGGCATGGCTGACGGCCACAGCCACATGCATGAGCATGAGCATGGACTTGAGGGTGGTTGGTCCCGTTGGGTCGCCGACCCTGTGCTGCGGATCGTGCTCGGTGGCGTCGTGGTTGCCGCGATCGCCACGATCATCGGCTTGGCGGTGCTGTGGCCGACCGGCGAGGGCAGAGACGAAGCGGTTGCCACCGCTCGAGAGATCGGTCTGGTCTCCGACCGGCTGGCTGGAACCGTTGAGGCTGTCGAAGATCGGCGCTGTTCGTATTCGACCGACGATGCGGTCGAGGTCTGCCGCAATCTGACCTTCATCGTCGAAGAAGGCCCTGAGGCGGGCTCAATCGTTGCCCTCCCCGAGATCAACCTGACGTTTGATCCGTCGCTGCCAGACCTGGGTGTCGGTGACCGAGTCGTGTTGGGTTTCGAGCCTTCAACAAACACTTACTTCTACGCCGACCGTGATCGGCAGGCCCCACTCATTTGGCTGACCGGCATCTTCGC
>CALLGK010000049.1 GCA_938009905.1 uncultured Acidimicrobiales bacterium
AGCCACGATGTGAGTTGGCTGATGGCGGCCGGTGAGGGCTCGACGTCGATCTGGTAGTGGCCGGCCGACGTCTCGGTCACAGGAGCACCAAAGGCCTCGCTCAATGGGGCAACGTCGAGGCCCGCATCGGTTTCAAAGCGGATGTGGCCTTGCCCCGAGGTGAGGTCGGCCACCGTGCCCGCATGGGCTACTCGTCCCTGGTGTAGGACCACCACGCGATCGGCCGTGCGCTCAACGTCGTCGAATCGGTGCGTGGTGATGAGCACGGCGGCGCCTTCGCCGGCACGAGTCTGGATGAGCTCAAGCACCCGGGCCCGCCCTTCTGCATCGAGAGCTGCCGTCGGCTCGTCGAGCAGCAACACGTCGCTGCCGCCGCACAGGGCGAGAGCAAGCGACAGACGCTGCTGTTCCCCACCGGACAGTCGGCGCCAGCGTTTCTTGGCTAGATCGGTGAGTCCGCAGGTGGCCAACACGCTTGGCTGGTCGACGGACGAGCCGTGCAGCGAGGCGAACAGCTCGAGGGTCTCGCCCACCGTAAGCCCCATGGGCAGTCCGCCTGATTGCGGCATCACCCCCCACCGGTGGGCGAGCGTGGCTCGATCAGCAACGGGATCAAGCCCAGCGACTCTGACCTGCCCTCCGTGCGGGGTTCGATAGCCCTCGATGGTCTCGATGGTGGTGGTCTTACCTGCGCCGTTTGGACCGAGCAGGGCCACGACCTCGCCGGCCGCAATTGAGAAGCTCACGTTGTCCACCACGGTTGATCCGCCAAGCTCGACGGTCAGCTCGCTCACCTCGACAACGGCCACGACAGGAGGGTACTGGCGGCCAGGGAGCTCTCTTCTGCTGAGGACAGAGATGTCTCGTGCGAAGCAGCGACGCGTGGCCCACACTGAAGCGGTGACCGAACCAACGACTGATCTGGCCAGGATGCGCCTCGACTACTCCCAGCAGGGGCTGAGCGAGGCCGACGCCGCCAGCGATGCAATCGAACAGTTCGACCGTTGGCTGCATCAGGCCATCGACGCTGGGATCGACGAGCCGAACGCCATGGTGATCAGCACCATCAGTGCAGACGGCCTCCCCAGCAGCCGACTCGTGTTGCTCAAAGGAATGTCGGCCAATGCGGACGGACAGCTCGGCTTCGAGTTCTTTACTAACTACACGAGCGACAAAGCCGCCGACCTGGCGGCCAACTCGGCGATCGCCGCAACGTTTCCGTGGCTGGGTCTGGAACGGCAGGTCAACATTGTGGGCGTGGCCGAGCGCCTCACGGATTCCGAGTCGGACGCGTACTTCGACGTGCGACCTCGCTCGTCACAACTCGGCGCCTGGGCTTCCGATCAGAGCTCCGTCATCAACGATCGCACCGTGCTCGACCAGAACATGGAGCGGTTCGATGCCGAGTTCGGCGAGAAGGTGCCCCGTCCCCCGCATTGGGGCGGCTACCGAGTGACGGCGTCTCGCATCGAGTTCTGGCAGGGCCGCCCAAGCCGCCTCCACGACCGCCTGCGCTACGACCGCACCGCCACCGGCTGGTCCCGCACCCGCCTCTCCCCCTGAGCCCTACCGTCGTGAGCACAGCGAGCGGCGGCCTCCCACCCATCCCCGAACTGGAGGCCATAGGCCACGTTTTGGTGCTCTACAGCCTCCAGAACCAGAGACATGTTCGCTTCTGGAGGCTGGAGGCCACGTTTCGGTGCTCTACGGCCTCCAAAACGGGAATGGCGCGTTTTGGCGGCAGCGAGTGGCGGCCTCCAGAACCGGGGTGGCGCGTTTTGGCGGCAGCGAGCGGCGGCCTCCAGAACGGGTGGTGCGTTTAGGCGGTGCCGGTCCAGAGGTGGGCGACGGTGACGGAGTCGTCGCCGAGCAGCACTTCGCGGCGCTGTGGCAGCACGGAGGTATCGATCCGGTGCTGTTCGTGGGCCACGATTCGCACGTCTGGACCAAAACGGCCGATGAGTTCTGGCACGAGTCGGCTCGTGACATCGGCTGGCAAAAACAACAGCACAACCGTGGCGGCCGAAACGTCGCCTCGATCGATGCTGGTTTCGCCGTCGCCCTCGATGATCGTCACCCGGCTATCGAGACCAGCCTCGGCGATGCGACGATTGGCCTCGGCAACAAGCTCACTGTCGGCTTCGATACCGGTGCCCACACAGCCTCGCCTACGGGCTGCTTCCACCACGAGGCGCCCGTCGCCGCAGCCGATGTCGACCACGTGATCAGACGGACCAATGTCGGCAAACGCGAACAGGGCGTCGATCAGCGAGGTCGGCGTGCTGAGGAACGGTCCCAGTTGCCCTTCCGGTGCCGACGAACGGACGCCGAGCCGTTCCAGCACAAGCCGGATCGGTCGCAGCAAGAAGTAGAGAGGCCACAGGAAGCTCGGCAGCGACACGAAATCCCAATCGGCCGCGTTGGGACGCAGTGCGGACGGCACGCGGTTGAGCTTCGACGTTGAGGGCCAGCGCACACTGAACACCCGGGTGACGTCACCAGGCAACGCAAGGGTAAGCACCCGGCTCATGCGCTTGAACGACTGCTCGGCCCCACCAACGTAGGCAACGCCCCATCGGCGGTAGCCAAGGGTTTGCGCCACATCGGCGACCCGTCGCGCCGTGTCGTAGGAATCGACCTTGGCATCGATGGCGTGAATCTGATCAGAGCCATCGCCAGCCGGTGCGAGGTGAGCCTTGAGACCAGCACTGGCAATCAACGCATCGAGGCGGCTCAGTTCGTCACGAACGTGGCCGCGGATTGACGAACAGGTTGCTTGCACCGCCTGTGCGACCTCGTCGCCAGGGTTGGGTTCCAGTTTGGCTGCGGCCCACGCCACAAGTGTGCGGTCGTGGACCGCTTCGATGAGCTCTGAGTCGCGGACCGTGGAAGTCAAGCCGGGGGCTCAACGGGAGCCGCTGTTGTGGCGAAGACGTCGTTGACGTCGTCGAACGTGAGTGCCGGCTCTTTCTTGTGGCGATCAATACGTGCCTGCCGGTCGGACTCGGCTTCGCGAGATGCCCAGCGGCCAAAGATCACCACGATGATCGCCCAAATGAGGAAGCCACCAGCAAGCTTCATGATGGCTCCCGCGGCCTGCTGGTCGGTGATGGGATCGATGCCCCACAAACGCTGGGGTGTGTCGTAATGGCGATACACAACGCCCTGGGCAAACACGAGCCAACCGCCAGGCACGGTCGGGACGATCGACATGGCAAACAGGTAGATGCACTGGCCAAGCGGGGTGAGACGCCACTCGCTGATCGGGCCGACGACGGGCATCCACATCAACAGACCAGAGCTGAACACCAGCAAATGAAAGCCAAAGTGGACAGCGCCTGAGTCGGCCGACCATTGCACTACTCGAGACCAGTGCAGCCACATCGTCAGTGAGTTGAAGATGATGCCCGCGGTGACGGGCTTCGCCAGACGACGCACGACGTGCCACGCCGTGGAGTCCGGTCGAATGAGCAGCTCGAAGACCCAGCGAGGCGTCGCCAGTACGAAGCATGCTGGCAACAGCAGCTGTAAGGCCAGGTGCTGGATCATGTGCACCGAGTAGAGGTGGCCCTCGGCCACGTCGTGAACGGGCCAGTCTGACGCGATCCAGATCCCGACAACCCCGATCACGAACCAGATCTTCTGGTTGCGGGTGATGGGTTCGAGACCAGCCGCAATCGCCTTGGGCTGCAGCACGCGGCTGGCGTACCAGCCGATGGCAACCGCACCCAGCACGAGGAACCAGACCTCGGGATGGGCGGTCCAGGGAACCGCTTCGCCAGCAGAGACGGATTCAGTCTCTGCTTGTGCCGCCAAAAGTCCGCCGGCGGTCATGAGGGCTAGAAGACCTGGTCGAACGACGCAAAGACGATGAAGTAGACCACCAACGCGAGGATCGTGCCGGACGCAAACGTCCACCAGAAGAGGCGTCCGTGCAGAATCTTCGTGTCGAAGTAAAGGTGCATGAACACACCGGCCACCAAGAAGAACTTGGCCACCATCATGACGATCAGGGGCACAACAAGAGCCGCGCCGTGCAGACCCAGGTACGACCACGCAACCTCGACCGCAGTCAAGATGGCGAGGATGACGAAGACCACCCAGTACTGCTTCTCGGTGGGGTGGGCGCCATGGTCGTCATGAGCATGGTCTCCATGGCCATGATCGTCGTGGCCATGGTCAGCTACGTCTTCAATCGTTGCGTCAGACATCGTGCGCTCCGGGCTTAAGGAATCAGGTAGACGATGGTGAAGATCAACACCCACACCACGTCAACGAAGTGCCAATACAGACCAACCAGCTCGACCGTCTCGGCTCGATCCGATTGCAGCTTGCCTCGCAGCGAGAGGAACAGCAGCGACATCAACATGATGATGCCGCCGGTGACGTGCACGCCGTGGAAACCGGTGAGGGTGTAGAAGGCCGAGCCGAAGATGCTGCCGTTAAACGTGAGGCCCTCTTCGAAGAAGGTCGAGAACTCGTAGATCTGACCACCGATGAAGGTGGATCCGAGGATCGCCGTGGTGGCGAGCCAGATCCGCTGGTTCTTGTAGTCGCGTTCTTCGGTGGCCTTGTGGGCCAGCACCATACAGAGCGAGCTCATCAGCAGGATGAACGAGCTGAGCGAGGTGAACGGGATGTCCCAAAGCGGCTCAACGGAACCCTCGGCGATGAACTCCTGAACAAGACCGGGGTTGTCGATGCCGGCGATGACGTCTGGATTACCAGCCAACAACTCGGTGATGAATCGTGTCTTGAGAATCAAGTACGACGAGATGAGTGCGCCAAAGAGCAGGCACTCAGACCCGAGGAACAGCCACATAGCCAACTTCATGTTGGACAGGCCAAGGCTGGAGTGGTGCCCGTGGTCGTCGTCGTGATGATCGCCGTGATCGTCGTCGTGCGCTTCTTCGATGGTCTGTTCTGCGACGTCGGTCATGCCCCAGCTCCTACCGGCTCGTGGTCGTCGTGACCGTGACCATGATCGTGGGGAATGTCGAGGTCGTCGGCTGGTTCAAGTGACCAGCCGTACATCGCAGCGACAAGCAGGAATCCGCCGGGCAGCGTGAGCCACAGCGAGTAGATGAGGCCATAGCCGATGATCGGCAGGCTGAAGGCCAACAGGATCGGCCAGTACGACGGAGCCGGGAGGTGCACGCCTTCGCCGTTGCCGGGCTGGGCCAGGTCTTCGGCTTGTGCGACTCGACGGACTCGACCGTCTTCGTCTTCTGCGTACTTGCGGTGCCACCAATCGTCGAGGACGGAAACCTCGGGATCGATGTCGAAGTTGTGCTCAGGAGCCGGTGACTGGATCGACCACTCGATGGTGCGGCCATCCCATGGGTCTGGACCGACATCGGGACGACCTTCTGCCTTCCAACGACGGTGCGACACAAGGGCGTTCACCAAGACCAGCAACGTGCCAACGGCCAGGATGAATGAGCCGATCGTGGCGATGAAGTTCCAGAAGGTGAAGCCCATGGCCTCGTCGTAGGTCTGCATGCGGCGAGGCATGCCCTGAAGACCGAGGATGTGCATCGGGCCGAAGGTGAGGTTGAAGCCGATCACCATGAGCCAGAAGTTCCAGAGGCCCATCTTTTCGCTCATCTTGTAGCCAAAGGCTTTTGGCCACCAGAAGTAGAAGCCGGCCATGAAGCCGAAGAGGGCGCCACCGAAGAGCACGTAGTGGAAGTGCGCAACGATGTAGTACGTGTCGGTCTGCTGGGTGTCTGACGGGGCGATGGCGTGCGACACGCCCGAGAGGCCACCGATGGTGAACTGGATGACCAATCCAATCGAGAACAACATCGCAGTGTTTAGTGTGAGTTTGCCGCCCCATAACGTGGCTATCCAGTTGAGGATTTTCACGCCGGTCGGTACCGCAATGAACATGGTGGCAAACGAGAAGGCGGCAACCGAAAGAGGTCCGAGGCCGGACACGAACATGTGGTGAGCCCACACGCCCCAGCCGAGGAAGCCGATGGCGATACCCGAGAAGACCATGAACGGATACCCGAAGATGGGCTTACGAGCGAAGGTCGGAATGACCTCAGAGATGATGCCGAAGGCCGGCAAGATCATGAGGTACACCTCGGGGTGACCGAAGATCCAGAACAAGTGCTGCCACAGAAGCGGGTCGGAACCCTGCTGCACGTTGAAGAAGTTGGCGTCGAACACCCGGTCCATGAGCAGGAGCACCTGGGCGACGGTGAGCACCGGGATAGCGAAGAGCAGCAGGAACTGGGTGACGAGTGTCATCCACACAAAGACCGGCATCTTCATGAGGCTCATGCCGGGTGCCCGCATGTTGATCACCGTGGTAATCAAGTTGATGGCACCGGTCAGTGAACCGATACCGGCGATGAGCAAGCCAACGTTCCAGAAGTCGATGCCGGTTGATGGCGAGTAGACGATGCCGTTGTTGGGGGCGTAGTTGAACCAGCCGCCGTTGGCGCCACCGCCAAGGAACCAGCTGGTGTTGAGCATGACGCCGCCGAAGAAGAACACCCAGAAGCTGAACGCGTTGATACGGGGGAACGCAACGTCTCGTGCACCCACCTGCAGGGGCATCAAGAAGTTGGCGAAGGCCGCACCGATGGGCATCACGACCAGGAAGACCATCACGGTGCCGTGCATCGTGAAGATCCGGTTGTATTGATCGGCCGACAGGAAGTTGGAGTTTGGTGTCGCCAACTGCACACGAATGGCCAGGGCTGCCGCTCCTCCGATGAGGAGGAAGAACATGGCGGCCATGCCGTACATGATGCCGATCTTCTTGTGATCGACAGTGGTCAACCAGTCTTTGAGACCGGTTGCCTCACGGGGTCGGGAAAAGACGCCGAGCGGATTACTGGCAATGCCCTCGTCGCCGGAGGGAAGTGCGAGCGGTTCCTCGATGATCGCCATGGATCAGTCAGCTCCTGCTCAATCGAGCGTCGCCAGATAGGCGACGAGATGGTCGAGATCTTCTTCGGATAGCGCTGGGAAGGAAGGCATGCCGCGAAGGTCTTCAGGCGCCATGGCCTTCTGATCAGGGGCGTTGGCAATCCAGCGCTTGAGAATTGCTTCGTTGAGGCGGTAGTCGCCATCGTCGTTGCCGTCGTCGACAGACAGTTCGAGGAACTCGCCCGGGTCGACGTCGTCGTCGTCAGCATCAAGCCCTGCGTAGTGGCTGTAAATCGCGCCAGCGAAGACAGTTCGAGTTGCGAAGTGGGTGAGGTTTGGTGCCGCACCTGCGGTGAGCGCCGACTCGAAGTCCTTCACCGTCCCCGGCTCGAGGTCTGGAGGAGTGACGCCTTCTTCGACGGGCGGGCCGTATGACAAGTTGCCGTCGTTGACCACGTGACATGACATGCAGTTGGCCTGGAACAGCTGATAACCGGCCCAAACATCCTCATCGGCCTCGGTCGGCACGTCTGCCAGCTGAAGCTGATTGTCGAGCCACGCATCGAAGTCTTCGCCAGACAGAGCAACTGCGCTCATGCGCATACGAGCGTGCGACAAGCCGCAGAACTCGGTGCACCAACCGGTGTACTCGCCAGGCTCGTCAGCTTCAAGTGACCAGGTGTGCAGACGACCGGGCACGGTGTCTCGCTTGCCGTTGAGTCGTGGGATCCAGAACGAGTGGATGACGTCTCGTGACGTGAGTTCGAGGTCGATCTGCTCGCCAGCCGGAATCACCATCTGGTTGGCCACGACAAGATCGTCGTCGTCGAGCGCAACGTTGATGTCCCATTCGATGTCGTCGACGTCACCGCCTGCGCCATTGGGGCCGTAGATCTCGCCGTCGCCGTCGACGTCTTCGAAGAAGCCATCGCAGTCGATGTCGTAGCGGTACTCCCACCACCACTGCTGACCGATGACCATCACATCGAGTTCGCCGGAGCGGCTGCCATCGGCGTTGGCTCGGCACTCGCCAGCGGCGGGATCGTCATTGGTTTTCTCAAGCTCAAACACACCATTGATGGTGACGATGCCGATGGCGGCCAAGAGCACGGCCGGAGCAGCCGTCCAGAAGATCTCCAACTTGAAGTTGCCGTGGGTTTGCTTCGGCAGATCGTCCTCGTCGTAGTCCTCGGGCTTGACGCGTCCCTTGACCGCGATGGCGATTGTGCCAAACGTAACCAGGACAAAGATGACGCCCATGATTCCCCAGATCCAGGGCCACATGAGGCTGTCGATAAAGCGCGCTTGCGGACCGCGCGGTTCGAAGGTGTTGAGAGGCTTGTCTTCGGCGCATGCCGACAGCAGCAGGGCGAGGCCAGCTACGAAGGCGAGCTTCGTCGATGTCAGTCGCCGGCGGAGAGATGAGCGGGTGGTGGGGGCCATGACCTTCTCAAGAGTTGCGCTCGCGGAATCGGGGTGCAAAGTCGGGCGGGGAAGGTCGCTTGTCACGTTGCGTCGTGCCATCAACCTTCGCCCTCTTCTGAGTGCTCTTCGTCGCTGTGATCGTCGCCGTGCTCTTCACCATGACCGCCGTGATCGGCTGGGCCAATGGCGGCACCGACGATGCCACCGGCAAGCAGCAGCACCGCACCAATAGCGACGATGCCGTTCATGACGTTGCGCTTCACGTCGACCTTCGAGAGCGCCACGGCTCCGAAGAAGACAACGATTGCCACGATCGAACCGGCAACAACCGCTCCGATCTTGCCCGAGGCGAGGAACACGCGAGAGATAGCGACGGCGACGACGGCGATGGCCAAGCAGGCCATCATCGGAATCTCGATGGGGCCGAGGACTCGGCGGCGAATCACTTCGTTGACCTCAGGATCGCCGGTGGCCCGGTCGGACCAGGCGAGGACAACCCACTGGAGTCCAACAACGAACAGCACAGCGAGGCCGAGAATGAAGAAGGCCTGGCTGACGGCAATGCCGATGATGATCGCAGCCACACCGAAGGCGGCAACCGGGGCCCAAATGCTGGCACCGGCTGGTGGAGTGAGATCGGGGACGGTGCTAACGCCGGCACGAGCAGCCATGGCCTCAGCATCACCATCGCGGGTGATCACGGTGGTGACGGCAAGCGCCAATGAGGTCAGACCGGCAGCGACAAGAATCGTGTAGCCGAGGTGATCGCCAACGCCGCCCTTGTAGCCGCCGCTGATCACGCCAATCGGATCACCGCCGGTGACGAGGCCGTAGATAACGGCGCCGAGCACCGCAACCGTGGCGAGTGCGAGAAAGAATTTGGAACCCCAGGTGAGCATCGGTGCGGCCTACTTCGTGATGTAGATGGCGTACCAAACAGCGAGGTACAGCACGACGGCGACGGTCCAGAACGAGGCGGCTCCGTAGAGGCCCTCAACGTCCTTCGAGTTGTATTCGCCACCAAGGGTGCGAATCCCCATGGCAGCGGCGTAGAGCATGGCGGCAATCATGACCACCAAGTGGGTGCCAATCAGGGCGTACAGCAGCGGTGGGCGTTCGAGGACGTCGCCACGAATCGGCATCTCCATGATCGTGAGGAGATACGCCGTCTGCGAGATGTAGGCAATGCCAAACATCAGCGCCAAGCCAAGGGCGATGTAGGTGTTGGGTCGATCGTCGGCCTTGATGGAACCGACAGCCCACACCATCGCGAAGACCGACAGCAGCAGGGTCATGGCCATCATGTTTGGCTGTGTGAGAGGAATGTTTACCCCGTCTGGCAACCAACGCTGGCCCTCGGCCATCACGTCTGCTCGGGTTTCGAGGTAGATGCCGAGCAAGCCGGCCATACCCATTGCGACCGCAGCTGATGCCAACATCGTGCCGATCACCAAAAGGCGAGGACGAGTGGGGGTCGGGGCCGCGACTCGCTCAGGAATGACGTCGTACACCGTGATGTCGGTCATCAGGCATCTCCTCCGGCGGTTACTTCGGCCGGCTCGGCGGCGGCTTCTGCGCCGCTGTCGTCTGCGTCTGAGGCGTCAGCCTCGCTGGCAACGGGGGCCGACGTTCCGGTGCGGACGAGGCCAAGATCGAAGCCCTCGTCGTCGAGCGGTGTTGCTGAGGACACGAACGGTGCCGTTGCAAAGTTGCCGATCGGCGGCGGGCTGGTGGTGGCCCATTCGAGCGTGTTGCCGGTCCATGGCTCGACCGATGAACCACGTCCACCGGCTGCGCCGAGTACCTGAAGAAGAAGGAGCGCAGCGGCACCGGCAAGAAGGGCGGTGCCAATGGCCGAAACAAGGTTGAGCACCTCAACACCGTCTTCGATGACGCCGCCGGTGGCGATGAAGGTGTCGGGGCTGAGGAATCCGTTGATGATCAGTGGGATGCCCCAGACGAGGCCACCGCCAACAGCCGCCAGCGTGGCGAGCAGGCCGAGGCGATCTTCAACGCTGCGGCCCCAGATCTTGTGACCCCAGTGGTTCACTCCGGCGATGGCACCAAGCACGCCAGCCGCGATCACCAAACCGCGAATTCCCTCATGGAACGAGGTGCCAGCCAGGTTCCACGCCGAATCGAGGTTGATGTTGGCGTCGAAGTTCGTGTTGAGGAACCCGACGATTGGAGCAACGGCGGTGAGAACAGAAGCGCCGGTGGCCGCAAGCAGCAGAACGCCGCCGGCCATACCGGCCACAAGCGGCGTGCGAACCTTGACGGAGCCGGTCTTGAGGCTCTCGCCGGCGAGGCCGAGGACTGACAGCACCGGAATGGCGCTGAGCAAGATGAGAACGACGTAGGCGCCGTTGTCGAACGAGATTGGGCGGCCGCGGCCGGCGAAGCTCAAGAAGTCACCAGCGAAGGAGTAGACGGCGAGAATGCCGAGTGCTGCCATAACCGAGCGGTGGAACCGCACCGACTTACCCGTGTGCACGCTGATTGCTTCGACGGCAATGCCGAGCACGGGGATGCCGATCCAGTAGATGGCGGGAGCGATACTGACGCTGTCGAGTACTGAAAGCAGCGTGTCGCGGCTGGCGTCGGTTGGCAGGTAGCCGTAACGAACGTCGAGGTAGGCGAGAAGGAGTTCGCCCATCACGATTGGCAGGGCAAGGATGCCGACGATGGCGAAGGTGAAGAACGACCAGGTGCTGACCGGAGCCTTGTCGAGTGACATGCCAGCGGTGCGGGCGCCCAGGATGGTGGTGGCCACGCAGATAAGGGCCCACACGATGGCACCGATCATCACGGCCAGGGCAAGAGCCCACAGCACGACGTAGTCGGTGCGGCCGCCCCGTGGGCCGCCATTCATGATGTAGGCAAGGACCAAGATGCCGGTGGCAACGAGCCAGATCCAGAAGGCAGTTGCTGCGCCACGGCTGAAGGCAAGGGCCGACGCACCGATTTGCAGCGGCGTGACGTAGATAGCGATACCGACGAGCAGCGGCACGATGCCGCCGAACATGACGAGATCGCGGCCAAGCGACCACAGCTGCACGAGCTGATCGCCGTCCTTGGTGATTTCGAAGCCGTCGAGATTCGACTGTTCGAAGCCGGCCACAACGTTGGCGACAAGACCACCAAGCAAGAAGAGCGCAGCGCTAACAATCCAGAGTCGGCCGATGGCCTTGTGATCGCCATTGCCGAAGACATCGGTGATCGCAGCACTATCAGCGACAGGCGCGGCGCCGTCATCGACGGGCGCAGCAGCCTCGGAGCGGGTGTCGGTCATTGCCATGGACGAATGGACCTCTGCGAGGAAACGGAGACATCTCGATCGTGTGGCACAACAACAGAGGGTTCTGAGCGTTGTACCGATGGGAACCGAGCCGCGCCACGGAGGTGCGCGATCGAGCCCATACGACCGGTCGGTACTGTAACCGACTGCGGCGACGTATTTGAACTCCCCAGAGTGGACTTCTCCACAGAGGAAGACCGGCCGAAAAGATCTGACTGCTGGGTTGGCTGGTGGTTAGCCAACACCCCACCCAACGAGTTGGTCGATGGCGACGGCGGCAAACAGCACCGTGAGGTGGGTAATCGAGAAGCCGAAGTAGCGAATCGCCTTCGAATCGAGACGCTTTGTGTCGGTCTCGCGGATGAGATCAAACGCTCCGAGACTGAAGAGCGCACCGACAACAATCGCACTGCCGAGATAGATCCAACCCATGTTGGCGACCGGCCACAGGGCGAGGCTGACGGCCCAAACGATCAATGAGTACACGAAGATCTGGATGGCCGTTGATCGGTGTCCTTCGACCACGGGCATCATCGGAACGCTTGCGGCGGCGTAGTCAGATTCGTAGCGAATGGCCAACGCCCAGAAGTGCGGGGGTGTCCAGAAGAACACCACGCCGAAAAGAAGAATCGCCGGCCAAGCCACCGTGTTTGTGACGGCCGACCAGCCGATAAGGACTGGGGCGGCGCCCGCGGCACCGCCAATGACGATGTTTTGGGTAGATGTTCGCTTGAGCCACATCGTGTACACGAACACGTAGAAACAGCACGCCCCGACGGCAAGCAACCCGCTCAAGAGGTTGACGAAACCCCAGAGCCAGAAGAACGCAATGACCTCGAGGCCCACCGCGAAGATCAGTGCCTGGCGAGGTTCGAGCTCGCCAGTGACCAATGGACGATTCTTTGTGCGCTCCATGAGCGCATCGATGTCGCGGTCGACATACATGTTGATGGCGTTCGCACCACCAGCCGACATCGTGCCGCCGATGACCGTGGCCACGATGAGCCACAGATCAGGAAGACCTCGTTGGGCCAACACCATGGTTGGGACCGTGCTCACCAAGAGCAGCTCGATGATTCGAGGTTTGGTCAGCGCAATATAAGCCCGCGCCCGTGAGCGGGTGGTGTCGGCCGTCAGCAACACGAGGGTGAGGGTAGTGGCGGCACCGCCCGATCACATTGGGTGGTCTGCCGAGTTCATGATCGCATCGGCAATCGCGAGCGCCTTGTCAGCGAGCGGCCCGTCGGCGCTCACGCCGACCGACGTCATGCGCTCCAGCATTCGTTCGCTCGTATCGAAGCGGTGTGTCTGCCCAACGAGGTCGTCGTCCCAGAAAAACGAGATCCAGATCGACCCACCGGTGCCAAACCAGTCGTGATGAAGCCGATGAATGAGCTCGGCGTTTGACCAATCCCACACCTGGTTGCACAGATCGTCCAGTGAGAAACGAGCGAGGCCAAACATGCACAGCACGTCGTCGAGTAGGTCGTCGTGGCCATTGAGCGACCGGTATCGATCGACAAAACCCACTCGAAAACGACGGAGCACGTCCCACTGCTCGTCGTTCCACTGTGACGAATCACCGCACGGAAACCGCTTGAGGGCGGTCTCGATACCCACGGTTGCCGGCTCATCGCCGGCGGCCAGCACGTCGAGAATCCTCGGGAGGAGATGCATCCAGATCTCTTTGGAGACATGAGGCGGATCCCACGCTGCGCTAAACCAATCCTGCAGATAGTGCAGTGGCAGGTCGCGGGGAGCGTGGTTCAAGAAGTCAGCCTCGACCTCGGGATACATGCAGCAGTTGTGGCAGACGTCGAGTGATGTCGGACGTCGGCCAGCAAACACCCGATACGCATCGGCAATGATTGGGGCGAGTGGATCATCGGGATCGACGGACCCGCCACGAGAAGTTTCAGAAGCCTCCGATGAGTCAGCCACGCCGCGACACTACGACACGGCATAAGGGCACGACCTCTGCGTCTTGAGGCGAACCGAATACGGTTGTTCGGGTGACGGAAGCCGAAGGCGGGGAAGCCGAGCTCGAGAAGTCCACGCTCGACACACTTCGACGCGTCACCGTTGTGGCCGGCGTCTTCCTCGCCATCATCATGTTTACGGGTGCCGCCGTGCGCCTTACTGAGTCGGGCCTTGGCTGTGACGATTGGCCAACATGCGATGAGGAGAGCCTCACGCCCGAGTGGGGCTTTCACGAAAACATCGAGTTTGGAAACCGCCTGATCAGCTTTGCGGTCACTGCGGCCGTCGCCGCCACCGTCGTGGTCGCTCGCCGAATTCCAAACCGGCCAGACCTCCATCGGTGGGCCTGGAGCCTCGTCGCCATCGTGCTCGTCCAGATTGTGTTGGGCGGCATCACGGTGCTCGTTGATCTGCACCCGGTCTTTGTGAGCGTCCACTTCCTCTTGTCGATCATGTCGATCTGGCAGGCGGCGATGCTGTGGCATCGAACCCATCTTGCGACACCAGCGCAACAGCTACGCAAAGGCAGCGACGCGCTCGCGAATCGGGCTCGACTGCTCGTCGGGCTCGGCGTTGCTGTGCTCGTGCTCGGCACGATCGTCACCGGCACTGGTCCCCACGGTGGCGATTCTCAGGCCGAGCGCTTGGCTCTCGACTTGCAATGGGTGGCCCGCATTCACGCCGTGAGTGTCTGGATCTTGTTGGCTGCCACCGTCGAGTTCGCTCTGCGCGCTCGCCGCGAGCACGTTCCGCTCTTCCGCGTGCAGCGAGCACTGGCCGCGATCGTCGTGCAGGGCGGCATTGGCTACGTCCAATATGCAACCGGTGTTCCACCACTCCTCGTGGAGCTTCACGTGATCGGTGCAGTTGTCGTGTGGTTCACGTTGGTCCGCATCAACCTCGCTCTGCGAGAGCCAGCGGCAGACGACTGGTTCCAGTACGCGCCAGCCCCACAGGCCAAAATGGGTGACGCTCATGTCTGACATTGAAACCCTCGAAGTCATCGAGATCGACGAGTCGACCCTGATCGATGAGGACCGGCCCTGGAAGGTCATCGTCTGGAACGATCCGATCAATCTCATGGTCTATGTCACGTTCGTGCTGCAGAAGCTGTTTGGCTACAGCAAAGAAAAGGCAACGCGCATGATGCTCGATGTGCACGAAAAGGGCCGGGCAGTCGTCACGAGCGGGACTCGGACAGAAGCCGAACGCGACGTCAAGCGGCTCCACACCCACGGCCTCTGGGCCACCATGGAACACGACGAGTAGCCCCTGATGCCCCTCTTTCGACGTCGAACCATGGTGAATCGCCAAGCCGACGGCACGTACACGGTCGAGTTCCCCGACCACATTCGGCAGTTGCTCGTCGGGTTGTCTCGTCAGCTCGACGGTGCGCTCGACAACGACGACGATCCTTCGATGGCCCGACTGTTTCCGACGGCCTACGCAAACGACGCCGAGAAAGACGCTGGCTACCAAGTCTTCGCTCGCGGCGAACTCATCGAACATCGACGCGAGGCAATCGAGCTGCTCACCAAGACGGCCGAAAAGGATTCGCTCGAAGAAGACGAGCTGATGGCCTGGATGCACGTCGTCAACGACGTGCGCCTCGTGCTCGGCACCGTGCTCGACGTCAGTGAAGACAGCGACGGCGTCGAACTCGATCACCCCCAGGCCGACTTGCACGAGCTCTACCACGTCCTTGGCGCCGTGCTCGCCGAGATCGTCGACGGGCTGAGTGAAGGTCTGCCGGACGATGCAGAACTCGACAACGAGATGCCCGTCGATTTGGGCGACGATGACATCCACGACATCACCGATCTGGATCTCAGCGACCTCGACAACGACCTGCCCAACAACGACCCAGACGACGCCTGAGAAAATCCAGGTGTGGCGGCCCTCGACTGGCTGTTAGATTGAGGGCCGCTTTCAGGGCCTTTTCAGCCCAGATTGCGGGCCCCCATCGTTCAGTGGCCTAGGACACCTGCCTTTCACGCAGGCAACACGGGTTCGAATCCCGTTGGGGGTGCGCTCATCATCGCCTATGATCGCTGAGCCCGGTGAGGATTCGTCCTCATGGGTAGCACAACAAGGATTCGTCCTTGAGGTGTTGGTTACTGGTCCCGTAGTGCAGTCTGGAGTGCACGCCGCCCTGTCAAGGCGGAGGTCGCGAGTTCAAATCTCGTCGGGACCGCTGGAATCCTTCGGATTCCTAGAGAAATCGCTGGACGATTTCTCAAACAATGAAGCCCTTCGGAAATCAAGATCCGTTCCGGGGTTCACGGGGAAAACCCTCCCTGCAATGGTCGGGTAGCTCAGTTGGCAGAGCATTCGCCTGAAAAGCGAAGGGTCACCGGATCGACGCCGGTCCCGACCACCAGCAAGTCAGAATGTGCCCGGCGACCTCACCGTCCCGGGCTCGTTCGTTTTTGGGCACAAGCCGCACCCCAACGCCGGCCTCTTGATTTCACAAGTCACCGTGTTGTGAAATAGCGGTAATGACTCCTCCGCAAAACACCCCAATGAGCGACGAACACAAAGCGGCATTGGCGGTGGGCCGAGCACAGGGCAAGGCGGTGCGTGCCTATCTCGAAGCGCTCGAGCAGCACCGGCCAAAGCGAGGCCGTAAGAGAACGCCCGAATCCATCGGGAAGCGACTCGACAAGATTGCTGACGAGATCGACGATGTCGACCCGCTCAAACGGCTGCAGCTCATCCAGGAACGGATCGACCTTGGCGTCGAACTTGAGAAGCTGCAAACCACCGTCGACATCACCGCACTCGAAGAAGAGTTTGTGCAGGTGGCAGCCGACTACGCCTCACGCAAAGGCATCTCGCAACAAGCCTTCAAGGAACTCGGCGTGCCAGCACCCGTGCTGAAACGGGCCGGTATTCGCAAGAGCTAAGCCGCAGCGACTTAGAGAATCTCTTCGCCCCGATAGCTGGCATGCGACTGCCCGGCTGTGAGCTTTCCGACCTCGGCCACAAAGCCAGAAACTTGGGCATCAACCAAACCGGTGAGCGCTGAGGGATCGGCAAGCAATTGCTTGAGCTCGCTTTCGGTTCCCGGGAACCGATCGTCGTTGCCCAAGAGCGTGACCAACAGTGATCCATCTGCGGTGCCGTCGCGCAGTTGAAGCGCGGTAGCGACGGCATGTTCCTTGATCAATTCGTGAGCCGTTTCGCGCCCGACATTGTTGCGAATGGCGTGCATCAGCAATGCCGTTGTGCCCAGGAACGGCAGGTAGCGATCGAGTTCTGCCTCGATGACACCTTCGAACACACCAAAGTCATTGAGTACGGAGAATGTCGTTTCGTACAGACCGTCGAGGGTGAAGAACGAATCAGGTATGACCACTCGGCGAACAACAGAGCAGGCCACATCGCCCTCGTTCCACTGTCCACCCACGAGCCCTGATGCCATGGAGAGGTGTCCCTGAAGAATCACCGTGAGCCCGTTCATGCGTTCGCAGCTACGAGTGTTCATCTTGTGCGGCATGGCAGACGACCCGACCTGCCCGGGGCGGAACCCTTCGGTTGCGAGATCGTGGCCCGCCATGAGCCGAACGGAGTTAGCAGTGTTGGCCGGACCGCTGGCCAACTGCACAAGGGCGGACACCACCGCGAAGTCGCGGGAGCGCGGGTAGACCTGCGCCACCGCGTTGAGCACTCGAGGCACACCGAGGTGATTGGCAACTCGCTCTTCGAGTTGGCCTGCTCGCTCGGCCGATCCAAGCAGGTCGACCTGATCCTGTTGTGATCCAACCGGACCCTTAATGCCACGAAGAGCAAACGTGTCGAGCAGGTGCCTCACGTTTTCGAGTGCGGTCATGAGCTCTTCGCCGAACTGGGCGAAACGCTTTCCAACGGTCGTTGGCTGGGCCGGCACGTTGTGGGTTCGACCGACGATCACGTGATCGCTATGAGCAGCGGCCAGCTCCGCGTATCGGCTGAGCAACGCAACCGTTCGTTGTTCGACAAGCTGCAGAGCCTGGAACACCTGAAGCATCTCGACGTTTTCGGTCGCGTCGCGAGACGTGAGGCCCTTGTGGAGGTGCTGATGACCAGCCAAGGCGCAGAACTCATCGAGTCGAGCCTTCACATCGTGGCGAGTCTCGAGCTCTCGTTGCCGAATGGACTCGAGATTGATGTCGTCGAGCACGGCTCGGTAGTCGTCGAGAACACTGCGGTCAACGTCGAGGCCGAGCTCAATCTGCGCCTCAAGAACCGCCAGCCAGAACTGTCGTTCAAGCCGAACGCGGTTGATCGGGTCGAAAATTTCGACCATTGCCGAGCTCGCATATCGGTCAGCTAGCACGTTAGGAATCGCCATTTTGAGCTCCCTACGGTGAGATCGGGCGAGATGACCCAATCGAATCACTCAAGCGACCCCACAAGCGGGTCGATCTTCGGACAGAGACAAGTGTGCCCGAATAGACACGAGGATTGGTTCGTGAACGGACGGTGTGACAACGATCCGCTCGATAGAGCGGAAAACGTATGCGATAAGTGCGGCGGTGATTTTTGCGATACCTGCCTGCTCTATCCACGCGGCAGGAAGCGGCCACCGGTCTGCAAGGCATGTGCGATCGCTCATGCCGGCTTGCGATCAACGAGCAAGAGCCAGACGCCGCTTGAGCGCAAGAACGTGCGCAAGCGTCGCAAGGAGCTCCAAGAACAAGTCGACGAGCACGACGACAGCCAGTTTGTGTACTTCGATGAGGAAGGCTCAGACATTGAGCTACGGGACCGTTCCGTGCTCGATCCTCCCGTTGAGGAAGAACCAAAGCGACGCTTCGGCAAGAAGACAAAGACCAAGTCAGCCGAGACCACAAGTAGCAAGCCCAAGTCCAGCAAGGCAAAGAACGAGAAGCCGAAGCAGGACAAGCCCAAGAAGGCAAAGCCGGCAAAGGCCGACAAGTCCAGCAAGAAGAAGGACGACGTCGCTCTTCCTCCTCCCCCATCGCCGGAAGATGCACTCGAGCTCGAGGAAGATCTCGACGTCACGATCGATCTGGGCGAAGCCCTGTCGGGCTACAGCAGCGACTCAACCGAGGTTGGCAACGACGACCACGATTACAACGACGTTGCCCACGCCGATGTGGCCGATGAGCCACAGCATCACGGTGATCCGTTCGCCGATTCGGCCAGTGATACCGGTGTCGCCAACCAAGACGACAAGCCTTCGGCCAGCGAACTGCTCGCTCGCCTGAAAGAGGCAGAGACAGCGCGGCAAGCCGAGGCAGCGTCGAACGCCGTCCCCGGCGTCGCTTCGAACGATCCATGGATTCCTGCCGGGTTGGCCAACGACACCGCTGATCACGACGACGAAAAGGTCGACGTGACCGTCAATCCATTCGCAGATGCCGCGCCGGCTCAAACACCGATGGAGGCGTGGGTGCCGCCGACCGTCACGGCAGATCCCAAAGACGAACTGTTGGGGGGAACCGTCGACAACGACCCAGGAATGGACTTCCTCTCATACGACGAAGCCAGCTCGGCCTCGTTCGAGTCAGGCTTTGAGCTGGCCAGCTTCGAGATCGAAGACGAGTTCGAGACCGCGTCGATCGAAGTCGACAACGGCGCCAACTTTGGGCCAACCAGCGTCAAGGCCGATCATGATGATCGCCACATCGATCCAGGAATCTTCGGCGACGAGCCGGCGAGCGACCTGTTCGACCCAGCAAGTTTCGACCTGGGCAACGACGACGTCGCCCTCGAGCCAGCCTCCTTTGAGTCAGCCTCATTTGAACCAGATTCGTTTGAGTCGGCCTCATTCGAGCCGGCCAGCTTCGACGTCGCGCCGTCAGAGTTCGATCCGATGGATCTGCTCAACGAAAACGCGTCGTTTGCGCACGACCCAGCCTTTGAGACCGACGACTTCAGCGCTGTGGCGTTTGAGCACGATCCTGGCTTTGGCGACGATCGCTCGCTCGAGCCTGCAACCGCTGCTCCTACGGAGTCTTCGGCGGGTGCATCGTCATCATCGACGAAGGCCGACACAGACGACGAGGGCAACTGGATTCCACCTGCCCTTCGTGGCATGGCACCAAAGGCCGTGCGCGACGCTGAGACGCTGCCCAAGCGCCGCGGCTCAGACGAGGACTGACCTCAAGAACCCCAGTGAATGAACTGGCTGCGGCCAGGCCCCGTTGACGCGAGCGTGATGGGAACACCGACCTGCTCTTCGAGAGCACGGAGGTAGGCCTGCGCGTTCGGATGCAGGTGATCGGGCTCGGTCGCTGATGTCTGATCAGCGTTCCAGCCTGGGAACTCCTCATAGACGGCCGTTGCCCGGTGAAGGTCCGACTGGTGATACGGCAGCTTTTCGACTCGCTGGCCATCGATTTCGTAGGCCACACACATCTTCACGGTGTCGAATGTGTCGAGCACGTCGAGCTTGGTGATCGCCAGTTCGGTAAGACCGTTGATGCGCACCGCGTGGCGGAGCATCACAGCATCAAACCAGCCTGGGCGACGACGCCGGCCGGTGTTGGTTCCAAACTCCCGGCCGATCTCGACCATGCGGTCACCGTCGTGGTCACCATCAAAGAGCTCCGAGGGGAACGGACCGGCACCAACGCGCGTGACGTATGCCTTGGCGATACCGACGACGCGGGTGATCTCTTTGGGACCGATACCGGCACCGGCACACACGCCACCGGCGATCGGGTTGCTCGATGTCACGAACGGGTAGGTGCCGTGATCGAGGTCGAGGAAGGTGGCTTGGGCTCCCTCGAACAGCACATGCTGCCCCGCGTCGAGCGAGTCGTGAATGAGGTTGACCGAGTCGGCGATGTGGGGGGCCAGCACCTCAAGGCATTCGGACAACACCTTGTCTGCCACCTGATCGGGATCGATCGGCAGCCGGTTGAACACCTTGGTGAGCACCTTGTTGGTGTGCGAAAGGGTGGCGTGGAGCTTCTGACGAAAGATGTCTTCGTCGAGCATGTCTTGCGCCCGGATACCAACCCGCATCGCCTTGTCGGCATACGCCGGGCCAATGCCTCGCTTGGTTGTTCCAAGCTTGGCCTTGCCGAGGTGGCGCTCGTGCAAGGCATCGAGCTCCTGGTGGTAGGGCATGATCAGGTGTGCGTTGCCAGACAGCTTGAGTCGGCTCACGTCAATGCCACGACGGCTGAGGCTGTCCATCTCCTTCAGCAACACGAACGGGTCAACGACCACACCGTTGCCGATGATCGGCGTGATGTGGTCGTAGAAGACACCGCTGGGAATCAGCTGAATCTTGAACGTTTCACCGTCGATA
Source organism: uncultured Acidimicrobiales bacterium (assembly GCA_938009905.1). Lineage (GTDB taxonomy): Bacteria > Actinomycetota > Acidimicrobiia > Acidimicrobiales > SZUA-35 > CALEWY01. The sequence continues at coordinate 20,856 of CALLGK010000049.1, forward strand.
ACGATGGTATGTCCAGCGTTGTGGCCGCCTTGATATCGGACCACAACCGACATTTCCTTGGCGAGAAGGTCGGTGAACTTGCCCTTCCCTTCATCGCCCCACTGCGTTCCCACGATCACTGTTGCTGGCACGTTGGTGAACTCTACCCGTGAGGTGCTTCAGCCATCGTGGGATTTTCGCAGGAGGCCCCAGATGAGGTGAGGGTCAGCCGATCTCTACGGTGAAATCGTCACCCTCGGTGTCGACTCGGACCTTGGCTCCCTCGTCGACATCGCCTTCGAGGATGGCCAGCGCAATCTGGTCGGCAACTTCCTTTTGAATGACCCGCTTCAGCGGTCGGGCGCCAAAGGCCGGGTCGTAGCCCAGTTCGGCGATGCGCACCTTTGCGGCATCGGTGACGTCGAGGGCAAGGCGACGAGCACCCAAGCGACGTTCGAGCAGCTGAAGCTGCACATCAACAATGCTGGTGAGATCGTCTTTGGTGAGCTCGTTGAACCGAACGATGTCATCGACTCTGTTGATGAACTCTGGCCGGAAGAAGTCTTTGGGATCACCCGGCAGGTTGGACGTCATGATCAGCACCACGTTGGTGAAGTCGACCGTGCGACCTTGGCCATCGGTGAGGCGACCATCGTCGAGCAGCTGGAGCAACACGTTGAAGACGTCTGGATGCGCTTTCTCGACTTCGTCGAGCAAGACCACGGCATAGGGCCGGCGACGGACCGACTCGGTGAGCTGTCCGCCTTGGTCGTAGCCGACGTAGCCGGGCGGAGCGCCAATGAGCCGGGAGACGGCGTGCTTCTCCATGTATTCGCTCATGTCGATGCGGGTCATGGCCCGCTCATCGTCGAACAAGAAGTTGGCCAACGATCGGGCGAGCTCGGTTTTGCCCACACCGGTCGGGCCCATGAACAGGAAGCTGCCGATTGGACGGTTGGGATCAGACAGGCCAGCTCGTGAGCGACGGATCGCACTCGACACCGCGTGCACGGCGTCGTCTTGGCCGATCACCCGTTGGTGCAGCTCGTCTTCGAGCCTGAGGAGCTTGCGTGACTCGGTCTCGATGAGGCGAGAGACGGGCACACCCGTCCAACGGCTCACAACCTCGGCCACGTCTTCCTCGTCGACCTCTTCCTTCAGCATGGTTTTGGTCGACTGAAGTTCGGCCAGCGCCACGGAGGCTTCTTCGGTTTGGCGCTCGAGAACGGGCAGGCGGCCGTAGCGAATCTCGGCCGCCTTTTCGAGGTCGGACTCGCGTTCGAGCTCACGGCTGAGCTGATCGTGCTCTTCTTTGAGCACACGGATGCGATCGATCGCTTCCTTCTCGTTTTGCCAGTGCGCCTTCATGGCACCCGACTGTTCTTTGAGGTCGGCCAGCTCGGCCTCGAGCTCGACAAGGCGTTCTCGCGAACCGTCGTCTGTCTCTTTCGACAGTGCGACCTCTTCCATCTCGAGCTGACGAATGCGTCGTTCGACAACGTCGATCTCGGTTGGCAGGGAGTCGATCTCGATCCGCAGCTTGGATGCCGCTTCGTCGACGAGGTCGATGGCCTTGTCTGGCAGGAACCGTCCCGTGAGGTAGCGGTCTGACAGTGTCGAGGCCGCCACCAGTGCTGCGTCTTGAATGCGGACACCGTGATGGATCTCGTAGCGCTCACGCAGGCCACGCAGGATGGCGATCGAGTCTTCGACGCTCGGCTCGCCAACGAACACCTGCTGGAAGCGGCGCTCGAACGCTGGGTCTTTCTCGATGTGCTTGCGGAACTCGTCGAGCGTTGTGGCGCCGACCATCCGCAGTTCACCACGGGCCAACATCGGCTTGAGCATGTTGGAGGCATCCATGGCGGAGTCGCCGCCGGCACCAGCGCCGACAACGGTGTGCATCTCGTCAATGAAGGTGATCACTTCGCCGTCGGCATCGGTGATCTCTTTGAGCACGGCTTTGAGTCGCTCTTCAAAGTCGCCACGGAACTTTGCGCCGGCCAACATCGACGACATGTCGAGGGCGATGACGCGTCGGTTGCGGAGACTGTCTGGAACGTCGCCCTCGACGATGCGCTGAGCCAGGCCTTCGACGATGGCGGTTTTGCCGACGCCTGGTTCGCCGATGAGCACCGGGTTGTTCTTGGTTCGACGGCTCAGCACCTGCACGACGCGACGGATCTCGTCGTCGCGACCGATGACTGGATCGAGCCGACCTGAGCGGGCGTCTTCGGTGAGGTCTCGGCCGTACTTTTCGAGGGCACGGAACGAGTCTTCGGGGTTCTGACTGGTGACGCGGTGTGAACCGCGCACCTCTTGCAGCGCCTCAAGCAGGGCCTCACGGCGGAGGTCGATTCTCTTGGCGGTGGCGCCCGCCGGGTCAGGATTGGCGAGGGCGACAAGCAGGTGCTCGGTCGACAGATAGTCGTCGCCAAGGTCAGCTCGCACGCTGTCGGCATCAGCCAGCACTCGATTGGTTTGCTTCGAAAAGCGGGGCTCGGCGCCGTAGGCCTTCGACAGCTCGTCGAGGGCCAGCTCTGTGTCGACTCGCAGGGCGGTGGGCTGACGGTCGAGCTTGGTGAGCACCGGGAGCACAACGCCCTCGGGCTGGGACAGCAGGGCGCTCAACAGGTGATCGGGCGTGACCTCGGGATGAGAGTCTTTCTTGGCCCGGTCGATAGCGCCGGTGATTGCTTCTTGGGTCTTGATCGTCCAACGGTTCGGGTCGAGTGCCATGTGGCGTCCTTCCTCAACAACAAACGGGGGTGGGGGGAATTCAGTGGGGTCGGTTGATTATCGGCGGCGGCGGTAGACGGTTACTTCTGTACTGACGGGCACGAGGTCGCGGCGATGTTCGCGGTGGGCGGCATCAAGTGCGTCCTGGTGGGCGGCGTTGATCGCCTCGAGTTGTTCGCGGTGAGCATCTTTGAGTCGCTGTACTTCGGATGTGAGCCGAGCCACCGCATGTTCGAGCTCGAGCACTCGCTTGACTCCCGCCAGGTTGAGGCCGTCGTCTGTGAGGGCCTGTATCTGTTGCAGGAGGCTGATGTCGGCATCGCTGTAGCGGCGGCTGCCACCACCGGTGCGGGCCGGGCTCACGAGGCCCTTGCGCTCGTAGATGCGCAGGGTCTGCGGGTGAACGCCGGCGAGTTCGGCGGCAATCGAGATGACGTAGACGGCGCGTGTAGACGGCGCAGCACCTTCATCCGAGTGGAACGGATCGGTGCCTTGCTGGTTCACGACGATGTCTCCGGCTCGAAGGCGGCAGCCATGGCTTCAATGGCTGCCCGCTGATCGTCTGTCAGCTCGGTGGGCACGACAACCTCGACGGTCACCAAGAGATCGCCGGTGCCGCTCTTCTTGGCAATGCCTTTGCCCTTCACCCGGAAGGTCTTCCCGCTTGCGGTACCGGCGGGCACCTTGAGGGTGACCGACCCACCATCGATGGTGGGAGCCTTCACCTTGGTGCCGAGCGCGGCATCTGCGAACGAAATGGGCGTGACCACGGTGAGGTTTGAGCCTTTGCGTCCAAACACCTCGTGGGGGGCCACCTTGACGACCACAAAAAGGTCGCCGGGCGGGCCGCCAAACGTGCCGGGGCCGCCTCGACCCTTCAGCCGGATCTTCTGGCCGTCTTTCACACCGGCTGGAATGCGGACCTTGACCTGGCGAGGTCGCCGCTCGACACCAGTGCCTCGGCACGTGGTGCATGGATCATCGATGACATGACCCCGACCGCCGCACGATGGGCAAGGCTGGGAGAGGCTGAACAGACCCTGGTTGTCGTCGAGCACACCACGGCCGCCGCATCGGGAACACGACGACGGCTTGGTGCCTGGTCGAGAACCCGAACCGTTGCATGTGGTGCAGGCTGCATCTGACGTGAGGTGCACAGACGTGGTCACACCGGCGACCGCATCATCAAAGGACAGATGCAGGTCGGCCTGAAGATCGTCGCCCTTTTGACCGCGAGGCTGTTGCGGGCCGCGTTGGCGAGCGCCACCACCGCCACCGAAGACGCCACCGAGGATGTCGCCAAGGTCGACGCCGTCGAAGGTGAAGTTGCGTCCTCCACCCATGCCGGTGTCTGGACCGAACCCGCCGGGTCGACCGCCTCCACCACCAAACATGCCACCGACCGGACCGAGCTTGCGTACGTCGTCGTATTCCTTGCGCTTGTCTGGATCGCCGATGACGTCGTAGGCCTCGGAGATCTCTTTGAAGCGCTCTTCTGCCTTGCTATCGCCGGGGTTGGCGTCGGGGTGATACTTCCGGGCCAGCTTGCGGTACGCCTTGGTGATCTCTTTGTCGCTCGCGCTGTCTGTGACGCCGAGCAACTTGTAGAAATCCTTGTCGAGCCAATCATGTTGCATGTTTGTTCACCTCCTTGATGGGTGAGAGTGCGGAGGGCGATCAGCCCTTGGTGCGAACCATGGCCGGACGGACAACGTTGCCCTTCCAGCCGTAGCCAACGCGCAGGACTTCGGCGACGACAGGGCCATCTTCGACCTCGCCATCTTCGTGCATCACGGCTTCGTGCTGCTCGGGGTTGAACGGTTCGCCGTCTGGATCGAATCGCTCGAGGCCCTGCTTGGTGAGGGCATCGATTAGCGAGGTGCGGACGGGTTCAACGTCGGCCGCTCCGTTGGCGATCGCGCTATCGCAGGCATCGAGCACGGGCAGCATCTCGGACACCAAGCCGTTGTTGGCTCGGGCGATGGCGTCTGCCTCGCGCTTGGCGACGGCCTTGCGATAGTTCTCGAACTCGGCTTGAAGACGTCGAAGTGAATCGAGGTATTCGTCGCGTTCGTTGCTGACCCGTTCGAGGTCGAGGACGAGGTCTTCGACCGTGATGGGTTCGGTAGCGGCTGCCTCGCTTCCGTCGGCTTCATCACTTGATGCAGCCGCGCTTGATGCAGCCGCGCTTGATGCAGCATTGCCTGGGGCCCCGGCACCAAAGCCAGCGTCGTCGGCAACGGACTCCGCGCCAGCCTCAGCGGCCGACCCTGGGTCGGCCGCGTCACCCGACGGGGAGACGTCTCCCTCGTCGGGTGTGTCGGACACGTTGCTCACTCGGCATCCTCGGCGTCGTCAGCATCGTCTTCTTCGATGATCTCGGCATCGACGACTTCATCGTCGTCAACTGGCTCTGACGCATCGGCTGCACCATCGGCGTTGTCGGCCTCGGCTGCGGCTTGCTCGTACAGCTTGGTGCTGATGGCCTGGCTGGCGCCGAGCACAGCCTCGGTCTTGTCCTTGATGGCCTCGACGTCTTCGCCTGCGAGGGCCGTCTTGAGCTCGACCAGTGCCTCTTCAACCGGCGTCGTTTCGCTGGCGTCAAGAGACTCACCCTGCTCACGGAGCAGCTTCTCGGTGTTGTAGACGAGGCTCTCTGCGCCGTTGCGCACCTCGGCCTCTTCGCGGCGAGCGATGTCTTCCTCGGCGTGAGCCTCGGCGTCTTTGACCATCTGCTCGATGTCGTCCTTTGAGAGGGTCGACTGTCCGGTGATGGTGATGGACTGCTCTTTGTTGGTGGCTCGGTCCTTGGCACTGACGTGCACGATGCCGTTGGCGTCGATGTCGAAGGTGACCTCGACCTGAGGAATGCCACGAGGAGCCGGAGGCAGTTCGACAAGCTGGAACTTGCCGAGCGTCTTGTTGTAGCCGGCCATCTCGCGCTCGCCCTGGAGGACGTGGATCTCGACAGACGGCTGGTTGTCTTCGGCCGTGGTGAAGGTCTCGGAGCGGCGGGTGGGGATGGTGGTGTTGCGCTCGATGAGCTTGTGCATCACACCGCCCTTGGTCTCGATGCCGAGGCTGAGCGGGGTGACGTCGAGCAGGAGGATGTCTTTGACATCGCCCTTCAGCACACCAGCCTGAACGGCGGCGCCGACGGCGACGACCTCGTCGGGGTTCACCGACTTGTTGGCTTCCTTGCCCGTGAGGCTCTCGACCAGCTCGGACACCGCGGGCATGCGGGTTGAGCCACCGACCATGACGACATGGTCGATGTCTGAGTAGCTGAGACCGGCGTCTTTCACCGATGCTTCGACCGGCTTCTTGACCCGCTCGAGCAAGTCGGCCGTGATCTCCTGGAACTTCGAACGGCTGAGGGTCTCCTCGAGGTGAAGAGGGCCAGCGTCTGTTGCGGTGACAAACGGCAGGTTGATGTTGGTCGACTGCGTGGTGGACAGTTCGATCTTGGCCTTCTCGGCTGCTTCCTTGAGGCGCTGAGCGGCCATCTTGTCGGCACCGAGGTCGACGCCGTGGGCGTTCTTGAACTGCGCGACGAGCCAGTCGATCACGGCTTCGTCCCAGTCGTCGCCACCGAGGCTGGTGTCGCCCGAGGTCGACTTCACTTCAAACACACCGTCGCCGATCTCGAGGATCGACACGTCGAAGGTGCCACCACCGAGGTCGAACACGAGGATGGTCTGATCTTCGCCCTCTTTGTCGAGGCCGTAAGCGAGGGCTGCGGCGGTTGGCTCGTTGATGATGCGGAGCACCTCAAGGCCGGCCACCTGACCGGCTTCCTTCGTGGCGGTGCGCTGGGCATCGTCGAAGTAGGCGGGCACGGTGATGACGGCCTGGGTGACCGAGTCGCCGAGGTAGGCCTCGGCGTCGCGCTTGAGCTTCATGAGCGTGCGAGCGCTGATCTCTTGTGAGGTGTACTTCTTGCCATCAACGTCGGTGGTCCAGCTGGTGCCCATGTGGCGCTTGACCGAGCGGATGGTGCGATCGGGGTTGGTGATGGCCTGGCGCTTTGCCACCTCACCAACAAGAACTTCGCCGTCGTCCTTTGAGAAGGCGACAACTGACGGGGTCGTGCGAGCGCCCTCGGAGTTGGGGATCACAACAGGGTCGCCCGCTTCAAGAACAGCGACGACTGAGTTGGTGGTTCCGAGGTCGATGCCAACGGCCTTTGCCATGGTTGATCTTCCGTTTCTGGCCCAAACAGGCCGGTAACTGAACCGGCGAACGCGTGCCGGCTACTGAGGGTTCATTGGGGGGTCTGATCGATCCTACCGGATCTATGCGAATGTGACTACGTAAACCTAAGTACCTTGCACTCAAGTTTATTCCCCATCGGCACTCAACTCCGGTTCTGGAGGCCGTAGACCCACATTTTGGTGCTCTACGGCCTCCAGTTCGGGGAAAACGGGGGCAGAAGAGGCCGAGGCGCCGGAGATTCGGTTTGCGCGGGGGAGTTTTGCTCTGACCGCTCATCGTGAATTTTCACTACTTTTCGTGAGGTTGTGAGCCGGCGGGGTTCGCAACAGTGAGCAACAGGAGCGCAACACGCTCCGAAGGCGGAAATGGGTCGTCGGATTCTGATCGCCCTCGCGATCATCGTGGGGGTTTCGACATTCACGCAGGGAGCCGCGCCCGACGATCTCTCGCCTCAAAACGTGCTGGGACTCGCCGCTGAGGTTGGCGAAGACCCAGACGGCAGCGGACGCCCGGGTGGCGAACTCCGAGGTGAAGGAGTTGCGCTCGAGCGCGGGACCGCCGCCGTCGAAGCGCTCAATTTCGATTGGGGCGCCGTGCTGCCCGACTGGACCATCGAGTTCCACACCGGACGAGACGATCTCTTCGGCCTCACTCACACCCAAGAGAACCGCATTGAGATCTTCGTGCGGGAAGACCAAACGGACGAGTTCCTCCAGCACGTCATCGCCCACGAGCTTGGGCATGCCATCGACGTAACGCTGAACTCGACAGAAGACCGCGAGCGCTGGCAGGAACAGCGCGGTATCGCAGACGTCGACTGGTGGCCAGGATCGGGTGCAACCGACTTCGCTACTGGCGCTGGTGACTTCGCCGAGGCGTTTGCCGTCTGGCTCACCGGTCCAGATGGCTACCGAAGCGAGCTCGGCAACACGCCAACCGACTTGCAACTCGAGCTTGTTGCGGAGCTCGCCGAGTCTTGAGCCAACGCCAGAGTGCTCGTTCTGGGCATGCCGCAGTACGGCGATTCGTGCCGGTCGTACTTGCTGGCGGCGTTGCCCTCGGCCTTGCGAGTGCAGCCGCGACCGCTGACGTCACCGAGTCGATTGATCTGGGCGACGACTCACGCTTCGAAGTAGCCGTGGCCGGTCGGGTGCAACTTCGCGACGCCACCGACTCCGCTCCCCCAGCTCCCGTTGTGGGCGCGACGATCGATCCATTGGTGACCACCACAACTCGACCACCGGCGCCCTCGACCGTTCCGGTCCGACTCGTGGTGAATAACACACGTGCTGGCGAACGAGGACAAGCTGCGCTCGCCCGCATCTCCTACCCGTGGGAAGAGGTGCTCCAGGGCTGGACGATCACCTTCGAGGGCCCGCGATCAGACCGATCAGGCTGGATCGACTTCCGCACCCGCCGCATCACGCTCTATGTCCGCGAGAGCCACTCGAACGCCCAACTAGCCCATGTGATGGCGCACGAAATCGGCCACGCCGTGGACGTTCACCGGCTCACCACAGACGAACGTGATCGGTGGATTGACGCCAGAGGCCTCGGCGATCTGCCGTGGTATCCAACGGGAACGTCGAACGACTTCAGCTCACCAGCCGGCGACTTCGCCGAGGCGTTTGCCGTTTGGCAAGTCGGCGGAAACTACCAAGCCCACCTGGCCGGCAACCCCACCGCAGCGCACATAGCGCTGCTCGAAGAGATCACCGCAGATTAGCTACGTATCAGACCGCGTCTGCGCCGATTTCGCCGGTGCGGATGCGGATGAGTGACTCAACAGGCGTAACCCACAACTTGCCGTCGCCGATCTTGCCCGTCTGCGCTGCAGAGGCAATGGCTTCGCTCACCTTGGCGACGTCTGGACCGTCGACCACGATCTCGAGCTTGGTCTTTGGAACGAAGTCGACCTGATACTCAGCGCCGCGATACGTCTCGGTGTGTCCGCCCTGACGACCGAAGCCCTTGACCTCGGTGACGGTCATGCCCTGAATCCCGATTCCTCGAAGAGCTTCCTTCACTTCATCGAGCATGTGGGGCTTGATAACTGCGGTGACGAGTTGCATCGACAGCGTCCTTTTCTGGTGTGAATTCCAGCCCAATCCGACGGGGCGGCGAGCACAAGTGGACCGTAGTCCGGCTCACCACACTCCGACAGGATTCAGACTTGGAAGTGCGATTTTGGCATCACGGCTGCAGGGCGTAGCCCCGAGACCGAACTGTCCGAAGGGTGACCCCCAACGGAGCAATTCGCCGACGTAGCCGCATGATGTGCACGTCGAGTGAGTTGCGATCCGATGCACCATCTGGCCAGCCAGCCGTTGTCAGCGCATCTCTGCTGACAACGGTGCCCGGCTCGACAAGGAGCGCTGCGGCCAGTCGAGCCTCAAGTGGCGGAAGCGCCACCCAGCTCGATCCGACTCGAAGAACGCCATCGTCGTCGAGCGTTGGGGGCGGCGGCGCCACAGGGCGACCAAGTGCTCCCTCTGCTCGCAAGCGAACGGATTGCTTCCTTGCGTCGATTTCGAGTGAACCGGAGTTCGCAAAGACCCAATCTTCGAGAGGGTCTGCGCACACCGGAGGATTTGATGAAGGTTCAACAAGGAGAAGACGTGGACACCCGGCGTCCCGGAGCATTGCACGACGTGTGCGCTGCTTCGGCCACCTGACGACTTCCACGTCCATCCCGATCACCGTAGAAGCGTCAGGTTTCGTCACTGTTTCAAGTTTGTATCGGGTGCGGGAACCTAACGCAATAGTCCGACGTTCTATCTATGCGTCAGCTTGCGAACAGACGAACCCAGCCGACTTGACTAGGGTCAGCACCGCGCTGGCGTGTTGTATTGCCAGCCGACCGTAGGAGGGTCACATGGGATTGATGGACAAGCTTCGTAACGAGCTGGTCGACATTATCGAGTGGATCGATGATTCTCGGACCACGCTTGCATGGCGTTTTCCCCGCTATCAGAACGAAATCAAGAACGGCGCCCAGCTGATTGTGCGTGAAGGCCAGCAGGCCGTTTTCGTGTATCGGGGCTCACTTGCCGACACGTTCGAGCCGGGTCACTACGAGCTCACCAGCGAGAATCTCCCGATCTTGTCGACCCTCCAGGGCTGGAAGCACGGGTTCGATAGCCCGTTCCGCTCAGAGGTCTACTTCATCAATACCCGGCCCGTCACCGATCTTCGTTGGGGCACCCCACAGCCAGTCACGGTGCGCGACCCCGACTTCAAGATGGTGCAGGTGCGAGCCAACGGCCTGTGTGTTGTCAAGGTCGACGACCCCGAAATCTTCCTCCGTGAGGTGATCGGCACCGACAGTGCTGTCGATATCGACGAGATCACCGAACTGCTGCGCCGTGTCATCACGCTGGCCTTCTCCGACATGGTGCTCGAATCGGGCCTCGGCGCGATCGATCTTCAGGGCAAGCAGGTTGAGCTGTCCGGCAAGCTGCGCGACTTCGTTGCTGAGCGGGTCGACGACGAGTACGGCCTCGCCATTCCAGACATCACCATGAACATCTCGCTTCCTGACGAGATCACCCAGGCCATGACCCGCGGCGTCGCCCGTGGAGTCGAAGAAGCCGGGTTCCTCGACAACGTTGGCGACATGAGCCGCTACCAGCAGGCCAAGGCGGCAGACGCCATGGTGGTTGCTGCTGGCAACGAAGGCGGAAGCGCCATGGGCGACATGCTCTCGATGGGCATGGGTGTTGCGATGGCCGGCCAGATGGCCAACACCATGGGAGGCGCAATGCAGCCTCAGCAACAGGCCCAGCAACAGATGGCTCCTCCTCCCCTGCCAACCCAGTTGATGTATCACGTCGCCATGAACGGTCAGCAGGCTGGCCCGTTCACGGTTGATCAGATGCGAGCCGGTCTGGCCAACGGTCAGATGACTCCAGACAGCCAGGTCTGGACCGCCGGTATGGCCGGGTGGGCCGCCGCCAACACGGTCCCTGCCTTGCAGACGCTGTTCGCGGCGCCACCTCCGTTGCCAACGGAGCCCCCGCCAACGCCACCACCTGCAGCTGAATAAGGGTTGTCTTGATGGAGGGAACATCACCACCCCAGCCCCCAAGTCGGCCAGGTCAACCACCCGCGCAGGCCGCGCCCCCACCGCAGGCTGCGCCACCAGCGCCGCCTCCACATGCCGCGCCGCCGAGTCCACCTCCGGCGCCGGCTCGGGCGCCAAGCCCACCGCCGCTGCCAGCCCAAGCCCCACAAGCTCCGCCGACACCACAACCAGTGGCGCAAACGGCGACACCTGCTCCGGCTCCGCCTTCTGGCCCGGCGGCGCCAGAAGGGCAGCGCGACTTCAGCGCCTACAACGCCCAACAAGCGGTCGACACCAGGCCATGCGCCAGTTGCGGCGGCCAACTCGAGTTTCACATTGGTGATCAGAACCTGACGTGCCCGCACTGCGGCCACGCGCAAGACATCGTCCACGCCGAGGGCGCCAGCGTTGAAGAAAACAGCTGGAAGTCACTCCAGATGAACATGATGTCTGGGCGGGCGATGAGCCACGCCGAGGGCGAGAAAGAGATCATCTGCCAAAACTGCGGAGGCCACACCACCTTCGTCGGCACGATGACGGCCACCCGTTGCCCCTACTGCGCGACACCCGTGCAGCGCACCGATATCCACGAAGCGCCCGACCGCCTCAACGTCGACGGCGTCTTGCCCTTTGTTGTCACAGACGACTCAGCAGAAGACATCGTGAAGACGTGGATCAACAAGCGCTGGTTCGCGCCAACCGAGTTCAAGAAGTATTCGACCGCTGGCTCGTTCGAGAGCGTGTACGCCGCCTACTTCACCTATGACGCCCAGGCCACCACCGACTATCGGGGTCAGCGCGGCACCCGTCACACCCGCACGGTTGGCTCCGGAGACAACAAGCGAACCGAGACCTACACGGTGTGGCGCAACGTGAGCGGCCGCGTCTTCAACAGCTTCGACGACATCACGATCCTGGCCAACACCGGCTTCACCCCGAAGTACGTCGACAAGCTCGACCCATGGCCCACCCAGCAGCTCCAGCCCTACAACCCCGACTACATCGCGGGTCATCTGTGCCGGACCTACGACCGTGAGGTCCAGGATTGCTACAGCGACGCTCGCCAGATCATGGACTACCAGATCGACTCGACGATTCGCAGCGACATCGGTGGCGCCGAGCAACGCATCGACCAAAAGCAGACGCATCTCTCCAACGTCACCTACAAGCACGTGCTGTTGCCGATCTGGCTGCTCACCGTGATTTACGACGGTCAGCCATGGCAGGTCTTCATCAACGGAGCCACCGGCGAGATCCACGGCGAACGGCCGTGGAGCAAGGTAAAGATCATCGCGACAATCGTGGCGGTTATTCTTCTCATCGTGGTGGCCATCGTGTTGAAGAACTTGTTGAGCGATTGACGTGGCGCTGTTCGGCCTCGCGATCGTCGTCGTGGTTGTCGCGGTTATTGGCGCGGGCATAGCGATTGCAGCTGGGTCGATCTCGAAAAACGCGAAGGCGAGAAACCAGGTGGTGCCAGGGATGCTCTCGTCAGCGCCCACCAACTGGCATGGCTCACACGAGCCAGAAGCCAAGCTTCACCGCCGCGTTCGCGATGCAGCGGCCGGCCTCCGAGCCACCGCAGCGTCCGATCCCACGATGACCGAAACGGTGCAGTCGATCGACCGCGAGGCCGTTCGACTTGATGAGCAGATCGTGGCAGCTGCCCGCATGCCAGAGCGTCACAAGCAAGAAGCGCTCCAGAATCTCGAAGAAGCCGTCATTCAATTCGAAGACATGACGGCTGGGCTCATCACGAGGACCAGCGGTGTCGGTCCGAAGGACGTCAAGGCCGAACTCGACGCTCTGGCAGAGCGTCTCGACCTTGTTGCCGAGGCCCGAGCCGAGCTCGACGAGCAGGACGACTTCCCCCAATCTGACCCGTTCCCGACCTGATTGGTTCCGTTCCCCGGGTAAATCGGTCACGGAATCTGGGGACTTGGGCGCAAGGCCACTAGTTTGTGGGGCGCTATGGACGCACCAGCCAGTGACGATCTCGCCCTTGATCCCCAGCCTGCAAAACGACTGAAGGCCAGCCACGTCTGGCTGTCCGTCGGCGCAGCGATGGCCATTGTGACGGTGCTCTCTGGCATCGCCGCGGCCGTCTTTAACTTTCACGACGACTCAGAGGTGCAGCGCGAGCTGTTTGAGAACATCCCGGGTTCGTGGAAGCTGATCTTCTACACGGTGATCCCACTGATGCTTCTGTGGGGCTCGGTGCAGATGTCGTACCGAGTGAAGAACTGGGAGCGGGGCGCCCCAGACAACCGCTCGACCACATCAAAGAACTTCAAGACACGCCTGGCCGACTTCCGCTCCGGCATCTACATGCAGACGCTGATGCGTGAGCCGGGGGCCGGCATCATGCACGCCCTCATCTACTTCAACTTCTTGATCTTGCTGGCCGTCACCACGGTGCTCGAGATCAACCACCAGGTTCCCGAGTCGCTCAAGTTCCTCAACGGCAACGTCTACAAGGTGTACGCCCTCGTCGGCGACCTCGCTGGCGTTGGCTTCCTGGCCGGCATGGTGTTGGCCATCATGCGTCGCTACGGCCCGAAGAAGTGGCGTCCATATCGCATCAACATCAAGAGCCGGCCCGAGCATCTCATCATCAACGGCGTGCTGTTCTCCATCGGCTTCACCGGCTTTGCCGCAGAAGCGTTCCGCATCGCCGAGCAAGACTCACCTGAGTTCGAAAAGTGGAGCGTCGTTGGCTACCCGCTGGCCCAGATGGTCGACGGCCTCGGCAACACATCGGGGTGGCACCAGTTCTGGTGGGCAGCTCACGTGCTTACCTTCATTGCCTTCCTCGCCATCATCCCCGGCACGATGATGCGCCACATGTTCACCTCCCCGGCGAACATGTACCTCAAGGATCGCGAGCGTCCAAAGGGCGCCATGCGGGCCATGCCCGATCTCGACAACACCGAGCTCGAAACCTTCGGTGCCGCAACCGTCGAGAACTTCACGTGGAAGCAGCTGATGGATACCGACGCCTGCACCATGTGCGGTCGTTGCACGTCGGTCTGCCCCGCTCACGCCACCGGCAAGCCGCTTGATCCTCGCGAGATCGTTCTGAAGGTCGGCGAAGTGATGTCGCGCTCCGGCGACCCAGCCGTGAGTCCGCCAATCGGCGTCGACGTTGAGCTCACCGTGAAGTCAGACTCCGTCTTCGAGCGTGTGAGCACCGAAGAGGTCTGGGCTTGCACCAGCTGCAAAGCCTGCGACGAGATCTGCCCCGTCAACATCGAGATCCTCGACAAGATCCTCGACATGCGTCGCTACCTCACCCTGATGGAGAGCGACTTCCCTACCGAGCTCGGCACGGCGTTCCGAGCGATGGAGAACTCGTCCAACCCGTGGGGCATGAGCCAGAGCACGAGAGCCGACTGGGCCAAGGACCTCGACATTCCCGTCGCCGACGGCGAGAGCCCGCTCGATCACGAGTACCTCTACTGGGTTGGTTGCGCCGGCAGCTTCGACGACAAGAACCAGAAGGTCACCCAGTCGATGGCGAAGCTCCTCGCACGGGCCGACATCGACTTTGCCATCCTCGGCCCGTCAGAGCTCTGCACTGGAGATTCGGCCCGCCGTTCCGGCAACGAGTACCTCTACCAGATGCTGGCCAAGCAAAACGTCGAGACGCTCAACGGCATCGGCGTGAAGAAGATCATCACGCAGTGCCCTCACTGCTTCAACACGCTGCAAAACGAATACCCGCAGCTGGGCGGCAACTACGAGGTTGTCCACCACAGCCAGTTCCTTGAGTGGCTCATCGACCAGGGCAAGCTCGACGTGTCGAACGCGACCCTCGAAGAGCGCATCGTCTATCACGACAGCTGCTACCTCGGTCGCCACAACGACGTCTACCTCTCGCCTCGCAACGTCATCGGTTCGCTCAAGGGCGTGCAGGTTGTCGAGGCTGGGCGCAACGGAACTCAGGGCATGTGCTGTGGCGCCGGTGGCGCCCGCATGTGGATGGAAGAAGACATCGGCTCGAAGGTCAACGACGAGCGTTCGCTTGAGCTCATCGAGACCGGAGCCAGCCGTGTCGCAACGGCCTGCCCGTTCTGTTACGTGATGATGGACGACGGCGTGAAGGGCCACGGCAAGGAAGAGTCAGACGTTCGCGTCGCCGACATCGCCATGCACGTGCTCGAAGCCATCGAAACCGGCGAGGCCAATGCGGCTGCCGGCATCGACTTGCGTCGTGAAGCCATCGAGGCCGACGACGGCACTCGCAGCGTCAACGTGAGCATCACCGAGTCTGAGTAGACCCAATTTTGACATCCCCTCAATCTTGGTGAATCACCATCGACGTTCTTCAACAAGCACTTATTTTGACCGATGGTCAGCCATCAATTCGGGGGGTATGTGTCCAAAGGTGACACTTCTTCGACTTGAGTGAACGGTATCCCCAAGCCGGGGGGTACCAAGAACCTCGTTCTTGTTGGAGGGGATCCAACCATGAAGCAATCTGCAGCTCGTTCGAAACGTCGCACTGGCGTCATCCGGCCGATCTGGCGAGACGTGGGCCACGGGCTCGACGTCAACGAAGCCGTGCTTGATCATCACGAGCAGCAAGTCGAAGCGCTGTTGTCCGAGGGTGCCTCACCCGTCGTGTCACTCTTCCTTGATGCGCTCCCTGGTGAGGTCGCCACGTTCGGCGGCTGGTCCAACCGCCACACGATTGATCAGTACGTCGACTACGTAGGTCTCGTCGCTTCTCGGCTCGGTGACCGAGTCGAGCGCTTCGTCACCTTCAGCTCGCCACTTCGTTACCTCGACAACACGTATCGCTCGGGCGGCGAGACGCTCACGGAAGCGGCAGAGGCCGGCATGCTTGCGGCCAGCCACCACATGCTTGT
This sequence comes from uncultured Acidimicrobiales bacterium, assembly GCA_938009905.1. GTDB lineage: Bacteria > Actinomycetota > Acidimicrobiia > Acidimicrobiales > SZUA-35 > CALEWY01. Next base: position 36,723 of record CALLGK010000049.1, read on the forward strand.
CGCCCACGGCAAAGCCATCGACATGATCCGAGCCCACTCCCCCATGGCTCGCGTTGGCATTGGTCTCGAACCAAAGCCGACTGAGCCAGACCTTCGGGCCTCAGACACTTTGGAACAGGGCTGGTCGAATCATTGGTTGGCCCATGCGTTGGCGTGGGGAACGTATCCACCAGACGTTGTTCGCGAGTTCGGCTGGGGCCAAACCGAGGTGCAGCCGGGTGACGAAGCCATCGTGGCAAACCCTGTCGACTTCATCGCTATCAATGCTGAGCATCGCCCGGGCGCCATGATCGACTTCCTCGCACTCGAGTACGGACACGATCGCTTCTACATCCTGAACCACTAGGCGTTCAGATCGCGCCGATCTCGTCGCGAAGCTGCGTGAGCCATTGGTCGGCCGGCACCATGTCGAACTGGGTTCCCGTCACCGAACTGATCTGTGCTCGTCCATTGATGAACACGTCGAGCCGTCGCAGAGCCGGTCTCACTTTGGCTGGCGCCGTCTTGGCCAGCAGTTCGAGCACCTTGGCCGCTGGCCCGATCGGAATCGCTTTGGCTTCCGGAGCGAGCGTGGCCAGCAGCGTCGTCTGATCGACGCCCTCGCTGGGATGCAGCACGATTCGGGTCCCGGTCGTGTCGTCCTTGAGCGCTAGCCACAACGCAAGCCGGGCCACGTTCTCGACGGCCACGAGTGGGAGCTCGGTAGCGCCGTCCTTGGTGATCGGCAGCACCCGCTGGTCCAGCATCTTGACCAGACGCCGAGTGGTTTCGCGCTCGGGACCGCACACCGACGTCGGCCGGTAGATGGCGATGGCGGCTGGCCCGTCGGGAGGGGCCAGCTTGAGCAGCGCTTGTTCGCCCTCGGCCTTTGAGCGGGAGTATGCGGTGTCTGGAAACCACGCGGCTCGCTCGTCGTAGACGGGCTCAGCACCCTGCACAGCAGCGGAACTCACGTGCACAAATCGTTGAACCCCGGCTCTTGCGGCCGCTCGGGCCAACACAACAGGCACGACGGCGTTGGTCGCAAGCAACGGGCCATCGTCGAGTGAATCGGGCTCGGCTTTTCCTGCCGCGTTGATCACGGCGTCGAGCCCAACCAACGCTGCATCGAGTGCGGCGATTCCGCTTGCGTGCTCGGCCTCGGTCCGACGGGCTGCGTCGTCGGTTGACTCGCCACTGCGGGGAATGACCGAAGGAACGCGGGGCAGTTCGATACAGCTTGTCCACGCTGCGTCGTCGGCGTACAACGCCGCATGGACTGATGCGATCTCGGACCCTACGAATCCGTGAGCGCCGGTGAGCCCGAGCTTCATTGATGCGCGGGCATCAGGATTCGAAGTTCTCCCAGTAGCGACTGGGTCGAGGACCGCTTTGGCCCTGATACTTCGACTTGAGGGCGTCAGAGCCGTAGGGCCGGTCGGCTTCAGAAGTCATCTGAATGAAGCTGATCTGGCCGATCTTCATGCCGGGGTAGAGCGTGATCGGCAGGCTGGCCACGTTGGAGAACTCGAGCGTGAGCTGTCCGTCCCACCCGGCATCAACAAAGCCAGCGGTGGTGTGGATCAGCAGGCCGAGGCGACCGAGGCTCGACTTGCCCTCGATGCGACCAACCAGGTCAGACGAAATCGCGACGCGCTCAAGCGTTGAGCCGAGCACGAACTCACGCGGGTGCAGGATGAACGGGTCATCATCGGTGACCTCAACCAGCTCGGTGAGCTCCTCGATGTTTTGTTTCACATCGATGTGGCCAAGCGTGTGGTTGCGAAACACACGGAAGTAGCGGTCGAGGCGCAGGTCGACCGAGCTCGGCTGAACCGCCGACTCGTCGAATGGCTCGATGATGATGTCGCCGGTCCCGACGCGCTCTTTGATCGTTCGGTCAGAAAGGATCACGGTCACGGAGGCTATCCGGACCGTCACCTCCTAGGACGACGACAGGCGGTTAGGTTCCACAAGCTCGACCCACGTGACGCCGGGAGTGAGCTCTATGATCGAGCCATCAGTGGCTTGCAGGATGGCTGGATCGATCAGGCGGGGGCGCACCCACTGGCCCTCGATGCGCTTGCCGTCCGTGAAGACGGTGACGGCGCCAGCGCCGGCCCAGATGAACTCAGGGATCACACCGCCGCCCGAATCGCGCAGTCCGGTATCGAACGATGGAACCTCGGCGACAACGATGTTGGCCGCGGTTACCTGCACGCCGGTGTCGGCAACATGAGCAGATCCGTTCTGCGTGCGAAGCCAGGTGGAGCCACTCCACGTCCAGCCCGCTTGCGATGCTCCGAAGCGCACCGTGACCGAAGTGGTTGGTGTGCCAGGAGACGCCGTTCCAGCAGCCCGGTAGTGAAACCACGCGGGCGGCGAGTTGCCGTTGTCGTTGAAGCTGTCGGTGTGAGCAAAGAGGTTTGACGGTGCTCGGCGGCTGCTTTCACGCCAGTAGCCGCCGCTGCGCGATGCGCTGAAATTCTGGATTCGTCGCTGCAGCAGGATCACGTCGTCGATGATGCGGTTGGCACCCGAATACACGAAGGCCGGTTCGCCGAGAGCGTTGATGAACGAGACGTCGGTCGTTCGGGCCGATCGCACCGGACCAACCACCGAGTCGTTGGTGTGGAAGATGGCAGCCAGACGGGTGATGCCGCCTTCAACCTCTTCTTCGATCACGATGTCGGCGGATGTCACGCCTGATTGCGGGCGAGCCTTGCGGGAGTTGTCGATCTTCACCACGACGGCTGGGCGGTTGGGCACCGAGCCCGCAAGCCCGGTGAGAGGCGCGGTGCCGGGAGCAACCGTTGGGAACGAAATGTTGGTCTCAGACAAGACCTCGGTTGGACCCCAGCTGCCGACCGGGCCCTTGTAGCCAGCCGCGAACGGATCACCAGATGGGTCAACGTCGTTTGCTGTTTGCGGGCCCGCGTTGCGTGCCTCCACTGCATCGTTGGCCGATGTGGCCGGACCGGGCCCGGCGTCAGCCGCAGAGTCAGCGACGAAGCTCAGATCGGCTGGAATCTCGAGTGCTGGGTCGGGTGGGTAGACCGTCGAATCACCTGCTGCGGTGTCCTCTGCCGCGTCTTCGGTGGGCTCGTCGGTGACGAGTGTGCTTGTGGTTGACACAACCGCTTCGGTTGAGCGGTCGGCGTCTGTCGTCTCGGAGGACGAGCAGGCTGCGCCCACCAGTGAGGCGGCCAGAAAAGCCGCAAACAGAGGCGCGCGAGGAGAGCTTGGACGTGACGTCACATGGTCCTTTCGGCCTAGATCACCGCGAATCAACCGGTCGGTGAAATGGCGTCAGCTGACGCAGGCGTCGCCTCGGGGCTCGATGACCGACGTGTCAAGCTCTGAACGGTTGATGCCTTGCAACTCGAGGAGTCCGTTCACAATCCGAAAGCGCTCGCTGGTATGCAGGAAGCGGTCGGTTCCCGCGATGGCCGATGAGGCGGTCATCACGATCTCCACTTGGCCGTCGACGGGAAGACAGCGATAGCTCGACTCGACGATCTGGTCGGCAACCTGGGTGAGCTGTCCGGCCACGAGCCACCCGCAGCCGGATCGGGTGAGCACGAGATCGACGTCGCCCGCCGACGTCGTCATCGTGACGAAGACTTCGCTGAACGAATCGGCGTCGAGGTCGATGACGCCGAGGGTTGCGCCGGTGACCGGCACCGCGTCGCTGAGACCCGCCTGATACACCGCACCGTTGGCCAAGTCGGCTCGCACAAACGTGGCGCCGTCACGCTGGAGGAAGCTGAGCACGTCGACCTGACCGTCGAGGTCGACGTCGAAGGTGCGGTGGGTGATGAGATCGCCCTCGCCGAGCGTCGACTCGCCTGGCACACACGCCAGCCGGTCGTTGGGCGGGTAGATGACGGGCCAATCAAGGTCGGCAAAGACCACCTCGGGAGTGCAGTCGAAGCGACCAACGGCCTGCGTCAACTCAAAGCGAGCGCCGTTCCACTCTGCTTCGTGGCGGACGCCGCAGTCGCCCGTTTCGCGGCCGAGGTTCTCGACCGACAAGTTGCCGAGATCGTCCAACTTGAGCTCGCCCGTGATCTCTCCCGACGCTTCGATGACGCGACCGGTGCGGCTGTAGAGCTCGACGAGCACCGGGCTGAGCTGCACCTCGTCACCGGTCTGCACAACTTCGACGACTCTGCTGCGGCGTGCTCCACAGGTGATTGCGCCGACTCGAACCTCGCCCGGCAGGTCCACAACCCGGACGGCTTGGGGAGGGGCGACCGAGCCGCACAGCTGCTCGCGACTTACTTGACCGATCACGAGCTCGGCGAGTTCCTCGGCTGGGGTCGTCGTGCTGGTGGGGGCTGTTGTCGTTGTTGTGGCCTCGATCGTCGACGTCGTCGAATCTGGGACTTGGACGGTGCCCTCGACGGCGATGCTGTTGGTGGCGGCTCCGTTCGCTGGCCCAGCAGCATCCGCGCTCGAATTGCCGCTGAACTGAGTGACCCACACAACGAACAGACCGATAACGAGCAAGAGTCCGGCGATCGCAGCAACCCACTCTCCGACCGGGGGCTTCATGTCATCGAAGTCACCATCTCGGTCCCACGATTGGTCAGCCCGAGGCTGGTGTGGATCTCGGGTCGACGACACGAGGGAGGAGCATGCCACAAAGTGCCGCTTCTTGATACTCGCCCCGGCAAGTTCGCCGGACATGCTGCAGTCGCAAACGGGGCAACGCCCAGCGACGAGCGGCCAAGGCTCTAAGTTGTGACCATGAGTGAGAATCTGCGTACGTACACCAAGGCCCTCTATGCGCTCGACAGCGTTGTTCGCCGTGTTGATGACGATGACTGGGACAACCAGTCACCCAACGAGGATTGGTCGGCCAAAGAGACGCTTGGTCACGTGATCTGGGGCGTGCGACGCATGGCCAATGCGTTGCGCGACCAGGGGCCGCCAGCGGAGCAGGCCGAAGCTGATGTCGCCGGTCAACAGCCAGCAAAGACCTGGTCGGAAGCACTTGACGACGTGATGGAAGCGCTCGACCAGCGAGGCGTGCTCTCAAAGTCAGTCACGACGCCGTTTGGTGAGATGACTATCGACGATGCCATCGGGATCTTCTACAGCGATGCGCTTACTCACGCCTGGGACATCGCCAAAGCAGCTGGCATCGAGCCAGCCATTCCCGAGGATCTCGCCCGCAAGAGCGTGGTCATGCTGTCCGCAGCGGGCGACGCCATCCGCGGGCCAGGCATGATGCGTGACGCCATCGAGGTGAGCGAAACGGCGAGCGACGCCGACAAGTTCATCGCTATGACCGGCCGCAAGCCTAGTCAGCCCGAGGGCTCAGCGCTACGGTGAAGGGCCCGCTGCGGGTGTAGTTCAATGGTAGAACATCAGCTTCCCAAGCTGAATACGCGAGTTCGATTCTCGTCACCCGCTCCACAACCGCCACTTCCGCTGTACTGGAAGCATGCACCGGAAGCCACCGACGCGGCGTGACTGACTACGGTCTGCCGACTATCGACCGCCGGCGGGGATTGGCGATCGCTGCCGCAGCTCTCGCGGTCATCATCGCAGGAGCGTTTGCGCTACTCCCCAACAACGAAACGTCGACGGAGGCACTGTTCGGCGAGTGGGTTGCCGTCTCTGACCTCCAACAGATCGCCGGACTCCAAGACATTCCACCTGAGGTAGAACTCACCCTTGTGCTCAGAGCCACCAACGGATCGGCAGACTTTGCGTCAATAACTCTCGGGTGCTCCGACTACGGCGGCGGAGCAACGGACCTACCCAGCCTCGAAATACCGGAGCCAACCATCGCCGGCGAAGAATGCAATCCGCGTATAGCGGCTGGCGAAGAGTTCCTTTCCGAAACGATCTTCTCCAGCGGTAAGGCCGAGCTCGTCGGCGATCGCCTGATCGTCACAACCCGTTCGTTCGAGATCGAGTTTAAGAGGCGCGAGAGCTGAGAGGGTTGCATCGCACGAACCGTTCGGCGCACCAAGACCCTGTTCCCGAAGCAAACCCAGATCCGCGAGTTGTAGTCATCACGGCCGATAGTGAGATGTGAAGAGGATCCGCTACCGGCGCGTGCTCGGCATCACCGGGTTGTTGATGGTCCTCCTGTCATGCTCCACCCAGAGTCCGGATGTCGGGACTGAAGCGAGGCGAGCAACCAGTACAACGACCACAGTTGGTGCCTCCGAAGACGTCGAACAAACAACCACCTCAGTGCTGGTAGACGACGATTCGCGAGACTCCGAATCTTTGGACGCTGAGGCCTTGGCGACGATGCTGTGGTGGGTGGGCCGAGACGGGTACGCATTCGTGCGGATGCAGGATCAGATCGTCAGTCGAGATGCACCGTGGGTCAACCAAGACCTAACTCCTGAAAGCCTCGCCTTGTTCGAGAGCGAGGTCGGCCTGTCGACCAACGAGATCGTTGCCATCGCATATGGCACTGGTCCACTGGTAGTCGCAATCTCAGCCGATCGTGACAAGGTCGTACGTCAAGTCGCCGAGTTCTCGCCCTGGGCTGATGTCGCCACGGTGGAACAGGTCGGTGACTTCGATCTCATCACCTTCGGCACCACGCTGAACTTTGATCGCCGATCGACGATCCGACCCATCGGTCAACCCGGGGAGCTTGCAGTGACCGACGGGCTACTCCTGTGGTCCTCGGAGATTGGCGTAGTCAAAGAGGCCATCCAGTCGCAGCCGCCAGGGGGCCTCGCCGACATCGCTGATGCCGTTGAACGCACCGACGACGAATGGACCGAACTGGAGACGCTGCCTGCTCGATCGGTCGCCGACGCACTGAACGTCTTTGCCGTTGACGATCCCGGCTACCAACGGCTCTACGACTCCTACACCCAATTCGGCAACCCTGTTGAGTTCGACTCCACAACGATCCTCCAAAACCAACACAGCGACGGATTTACGGTGCTCGTGAAACACGACTCCGCCGAAGAAGCCAAGATCAACGGGGTGCGTATCCCAGGGGTCCTCAGCCGAGAAGTCGACCTCAGCACAGGCCGGCAGCTACTCGGCGATGACTTCGATCTGGCCGAAGTCACGGTCAAAGGGGAGTTCGTCATTCTCCGGATGATCGAGAAGCGAGAAGGTCAAGCGGACATCATCTGGCTAAGCAGAGCACTCACGTGGGAGAGAGAAAACGCATGAGCCCGTTGCCGAATCGCTCTCCAAGCGATCTTGAGATCGCGATCGAACGGCTGAAAGAAGGATGGGACTCAGTCGGCATCAACGTCGACGAGATCCCACCCGGATCGTCAGAAGACGAGATCATCAGCCGAATCCAATCCCACACCGGGCTCACACCGAACGAGGAAGTCATCACCTGGTTTCGATGGCAAGGCGGCCACCACAAGATGATCTGGCTCCCCAACATGACACTGCCCCCGCTGGGCGCGGCGTTGGACCTCTGGGAGCACTTCGCCGAAGTTCAGAGTTACGACCCAGATGATCCACCAATCGACACATCGTTCATCGGATCAACCAAGGGCTCGGCAACGCATGGTCCGGTGGAATGCGACTAGACGAAGGCATAGCCTCCGGTGCTTCAATTGGGCAGTACGTATCGGTCGCTTGGCCCGAAACAGCACAAGTGGTGACCTGGCCGGACCTGGCGTCGGCGGTCAACGAGGCGGCATGGCTCTACCAGACGGGACAGATGAAGCGACTCAATGACGGCACCCAGCACTTCGAGGGTCACTTCGAATGGACCGGCCCAGACCTCTGCGATGTTTGGGAAGAGCACCCACCTCGACCCCTTCCAGAGGTTGTTCGCTTCTTCGGAGACGACCACTAGCCGCGCTTAGCGGGATCCAATGCTCGGCCACGAGGCGCCGGCGGTTCGAAAGCCAAGGCGTCACGACGGCGGTTCAAAGACACTTGATCGCGTGCTCGAGGTCGGACCCGTAGCGAGCCCAACACGCAATCGTGTTCGCGTCGTCCCACTGCCCCATGTGCCACTCTTCCCACTCGTCACAAAGAATCAGACAAAGACCGCCAAAGTCCAGGATTACGTGTGGCGTCAACTCAAACAGATCATCGACGCCCCACTCCACAACCGTCACCGGTCGAGAAACTATCTCGGGCGCTGCGCTCACAAGATCCTTGATGCGCTCGCACGTCGTCACCAGAAACCGCCCATCTGGAACCGGAGCTCCTTGCAGGTACCGACCTTCAGCACGACGGATGGCCTCAGTTTCGTCCACATCATCAGAATCTCACGCGAGATCTCCGAACCGGGCCCAATTCCGAGAGGTCACAAGGCAGTGCGCAGCTGAAACTTGGACTACAGACGTGTAATTCCAAGTTTCACGCGCGAGACTTGGTAAGTGGCAGTAGAAATCCAAGTCGCATGAAGTCGCTTGCCAACTCGCCAATCGGAGACGTGGTCAGCATCGCTGGTCATGACGCGCGGTTCGGCGAGGACTACGAAGTAGAAGCCTTCCTGCCACATGACCTGCCCACGCAAGTCGATCTTCCAGGCTCTGCGTGGATGGCGATGAGCCAAGCTGCTGCCGATCTTGGACGCTTGGACGCAGCAGCCCAACTAATCCCCAACCCGCAGCTCGTGGCTCGAGTCGCAACTCGCCGCGAGGCGATAGGCACCTCGGCACTAGAAGGAACGTTCGCTGATCTTCCTGAACTCTTCGCAGCAGAGACTCAGCCTGACCATGACGTAGGTGGCCAGATACCTCCCAACGTCCGCGAGGTAATGAACTACACCAAAGCAGCGGACAGTGCCTTCGACTGGATCGCTGATCGGCCGATCACGCTCGGCCTGTTGAGCTCTCTCCAGGCACAAATCGTCCGAGGCACACCGACTGACGGGCCCGAGGCCGGATCACTTCGAACAACCCAAGTCTTCATCGGCGCCAAACACAAGAGAGTTGCCGAAGCACGATTCGTCCCGCCGCCACCGGGCGACAGCTTGCGAGCGATGTGCGAGCGATGGATCAGTTGGCTCACCGACCCTGAAGCGCAACGACACATACAGCTCATCGCCCGTCTTGCGATGGCGCACTACCAGTTCGAAACACTGCACCCCTTCACTGATGGCAACGGTCGACTAGGACGGCTCGTCGCCGTACTCCAGATTCTTCGAGAGGACGCCCTGCGTTCTCCAGTTCTTACCGTCTCGCCTTGGCTTGAAGAGCGCGCAGACGAGTACCGGG
>CALLGK010000050.1 GCA_938009905.1 uncultured Acidimicrobiales bacterium
AGCGTGTTGAGCACGACTTTGTCCTCGCCGTAGCCTTTGAAAATCTCGATCGACCCAGACTCGATGATGTAGCACTCATCCCCCTCAGCTCCTTCCTCGATCACGGTTTCGCCCGGGTGGTAGGTGCGCATGCGCGACTCCATACGGCCGTAGATGAGGGCGTCCACGTCTTCGATCAATTCCTCGACACGTTGGTGACGCCGACGTTGTCGGTTGATTGGGTCCAGGTGAGGCGTACGCCGTTGTTCACCTCATCGCTTTGGAGTCCACGAGGTGTCGTTGGCCGCTGCGTATCGACCCCGCCGCCATCTGTTTCGTAGACGGCCACGAGCGTGGCGTCTGCCTCGGTGCTGAACTCAACGAATCGGTTCGTGCTCAAGCGGGTGCCGTTGAGACGCCACTCGACGAACTGGTAGGTCGTGCCGCCAACCGTTTGGGTGGCGGTGACCGATGCGTTCGTGGTGGCTGCTCGTGCCACCGGCCGGGTGAATGGAGCATCCTCGGCGGCCGAACCCACAAACACCTCAAGGCCAGCAGGCTGTGTTACGACATCCACATCGACGACCCGGAAGTCGATCGGGAACACCAGCACCTCTGGTGCCGCGTCGGCAGGATCGACGGTGAGTGTTGCTTCGATGTAGGACGGGTACTCGTGGTCTGGCATCACGAACGTGCCTCGGGAGCCGTCGATGGTCGCCTGATCATGGCGATGGCATGAGTCAGGGGCATTCGGAATGCAGTGAACGAGCGCGAACTCCCACGAGAAGGCCGAGCTCGGAACGGAGCGACCGTCGTCGTACGTGGCCGTTGCGCGGGCTGGCACGATGGCCCCCGCCTTGAACTTGCGGCCGTCAGCTGGTTCTTCGACCACAATCGTGATGTCTGTGTCGCCGACGGTGATCGTACGCGTGGTCGTGTTCGTCAATCCGCCGCTGTCGGTCACTCGCAGTCGTGCTTGGAACGTGCCGTTCTGGGTGTAGGTGTGGGTGGCGGTGACGCCGGTGGCATCGGTGGTGCCGTTGCCGTCGAAGTCCCAGGCGTAGGTCAGCTGGTCACCAGCGTTCGGGTCTGATGATGCCGAACCGTCGAACGAGACGTTGAGCGGTGCTGCGCCGGCTCGCGGCGTGGCCGAGAACCGAGCAACCGGGGCTGCGTTACCACCGGTCTCGCTGAAGCGAAGAATGCGATCCTGGCCAATGTCGACGGCGTACAGGTTGCCGTCTGGACCGAACTCAAGATCGACGATGGCACCAACGCCTGAGGCAAACAGCGTTGCGTTGTTTGGGTTCGGTTGACCGTTGCCCCCAGCGGGCAAGTACCAGATGCAGTCGCGTGTGAAGTCGCTGAAGAAGAGCGCGCCGTCGAGCGAGTTCGGCCCGAAGCCAGACCGATTGATGGCCAGCCCGGAAATGGCGAGGCCGCCATTCGGGCACGGTTCGCCTGCGACGACAGCTTCGTTGCGGCCGTAGTGGAACATCGGTGCGTCGTGTTCGCCGGAATCGATGAGTTGTTGGCAGATGTTGACGGTCAACCAGAACGTGTTCCGAGTCGTGCCCGGACCCTCGTAGCAGGGCCAGCCGCTGTTGAAGAGGTCGCCGTTGGGGTTGACAACGTTGATCTCCTCGGCGCCGGCACCACCAACGTTGCCGACGTAGATCCGTCCCGACTGCGGGTCGACGTCCATACGGAACGGATTGCGCAAGCCGGTAGCGATCATGCGTGCGGCATTAGCCTCAGGATCGTCCGCCATCGGGTTGTTCGGGCGAGCCTCAAAGTTGTTGGCATTGACTCGCAACACCGAGCCGTGCACGCCAGTCGGATCGTTGCGAGTGAGGATGTCTTGGGAGCGGGCCTGGCCGCCTTCGGTGGTTGGCCGATCGAGGTTCGTGCCGGCGGGGCTTGGAGGATCGCCGCAGAGGTTCTGGCGTTGGCCGTACTCCACAAACGAGCCGGTCGAGCCGTCGCCGAAGCTGACGAGCATGTCGCCGTTCTGGTCGAACTCGATGTCGCCAACGGTGTGATTGTTGAACTGCTGGCAGTGACCCTGGAACAGCACGTTCTCTGGTGCGCTTCCAATCGTGCCGTTGAACCGCACGACACGGCTCAGTGCTGGGCAGCCAGTGGTGCCCGAGTCCGGACAGGGATCAGAGTTGCCGCCTGGCTGGCCGTAGGCCGGAATCGGCCCGCCATTCGGATCCTGATCGAGCGTGTAGCTGACATAGATCCACGGAACGGCGGGATAGTCGGGGTGGATGGCCAGACCGAGCATGCCCCGGTCACCGCTGTTGTGGGTTTGGGTGCGACGGTCAGCGACGACCGTCGGTGTTTGATCGTTGACCCCGTCGAAGCGAAGTACGCGGCCCCGCTTTTCGGTGATGAAGATGGTGCCATCGTTCGCGATCTCCATGCCGGTTGGTCGCTCGAGGCCATCGATGACGGTGTCTTGTGAGAAACCGGGAGGGACGTCAGCTTGGGCCGGCGTGGCCGGGATGCCGGCCAGTACGCCGACAAAGCCGATCACCGCAAGCATCAGCGCCGTGGCGCTCACGCTCCCGAGACGCTTCTTGCGTTGTTTCCCGCGATCGGATCCGACGGTTCGCCCAGCTTCCACACCCATAGTGACAAGTTTCTCACTTTACGTGGCATTGCGAATCAGGCGGAAGTGCCTAGGAGCGCCTCGGCAGTTGGTACTTCTAGTCTCAAGTGGGTGACGAGCTTCGATCCATCTGAGAAGGAACGAGCGTTGCGCGCTGAGGCCACGTCGTGGGATACCTCAAATCCCGCAGACGCGACGGAGGGTGACATCCCGATCGTTGATGTGGGTGACTACTTCGCCACCGGATCACCAGACGCACTCGCTGAAGCTGCCCATGCCCTCAATCGAGCAAGCGAAGACGTCGGCTTTCACCAGCTCATCGGCCACGGCGTGAGCGCGACCCGCATCGCCGACACCTTTGCCGAGGTTCGTCGCTTCCACGCCTTGCCGCTCGAAACGAAGCAACAGATCAACATCGACAATCCAGACTGGCCTATCTCCGGTGCCGGCTATCTGCCGATTGGTGAACGACGCCTGCCACGTCGCGCAAAGGGAAACCTCAACGAGGCATTCCTGATCAAGTCAGATCGAGACATTGCAATGGAAGACAACCAGTGGTTGCCGGATGAGGTGATCCCTGGGTTCCGGGCTGCCATCGAGCTCTTCGCTCGCGAGGTGAGCGACCTGGCGCTGCGACTCTTGCCTGTGTATGCCGTCGCACTCGACCTCGATCCCGACTTCTTTGCCCCTGCGTTCAAGGATCCGTTTTGGCGCTTGCGCATGACGCACTATCCGCCAGACCTCGAGCGAGACGACGACGAGTTCGGCATTGCCCCTCACGTCGACACCACGTTCTTCACGCTGCTCCTGCAGGACTCGCCAGGGCTCACGATCTTCAGCGCTGCCCGCGGCGAATGGATCAACGTCCCGCTGCTGCCAGACGCCTTTGTGGTGAACTCGGGAGAACTGTTGCGGCAGTGGTCAAACGATCGGTTCTTGAGCACGAGGCACTTCGCGAACAACAACAACTCGGGCCAGGCCCGCTACTCGATTCCGTTGTTCTTCAACGCCACGGGTGACTACCCAATGACGTGCCTGCCGTCGTGCACCGACGAGAACAACCCGCCCAAGTACCCGACGATCAGCTACCTCGAAAGCCAGGGCGTCGTCCAGGGCGAGTAGGCGCTCGTCGCCTGGACCGCCCCCCAGCCGAACTTGCGTGCAGGGCACCGTCTTGGTGTGGTTTGGTGCACGCAGGTTCGTTATCCGTCTTCCTTGGGCATGACCGACTCGAGGTAGGCGGCCACCTCGGCATGTCCCTCATAGTGAGCCCATCCGATTGGTGGGGCGCCGATGTGACGATCCTCGATCGTGGGATCGGCACCGTGTTCGATGAGGGCTCTCGCCATGTCGGTGTTGTTCGTCGACGCAGCCTCGTGCAATGCGGTGATACCGCCGGCACCGAACTTCGCGTTGATGTCGAAGCCGAGCTCTATCAGTGGCTTGATGAGGTCAACCCGGTCCGTGGTTCCTGCGCTCGCGATCAAGCCTGGCTGCTGAGCCTTCAGTTCTGCGAGCTCTGCTGGGTTGCTTTGGGCCCGCTCGACCGTTGTGGCTGATGGCCCGGTGAGCAAGTTGCGACAGAGCTGTTCTGACGGGCTGAGTGTCGAGTCGATCCCGGCGGCCGCAAGCACGTCGAGCACGGGAAAGTGAAGACCGTCGGCAGCGACTCGGGCCGGTGTCTTGCGAGATCGGCCGCACGGCTGGGTTGCATCGATGCCACGGTCGATCAAGACCCACATCCGGTTTGGCTTGCCTTTGGCAGCGTTCTCGAGCTCGTGGTTCACCAGCGTGGTGGGGGAGTGCATGCGGGTGCCGAATTGCTCATACCAGGGCCCGTTCTTGTCTGTGCCGAGGCCGAATTCGAAGAGGAGTTCCAGGTAGCCGGTGTCGTCATGATTGTGCCGGGCCTTGTTGTAGAGCGCCTGGCCATCGTTGGGATCAGCGCCGGCCTCCAACAACATTCGGGCCAAGGCGAGATCGTCGGCGTGGGGGCTCTCGTCACGTTCGCCACCGCCA
>CALLGK010000051.1 GCA_938009905.1 uncultured Acidimicrobiales bacterium
GCTTCGAGCGTGTCGACAACCGACAGCAAGTCGGCACCTGTTGAGGTGACGGCGCCGTTCGGGCTTGAGTACATCGAGGCGAGTACGCCACGGGCTCGACCGCGGTTGCGGAACCCGTCGATGCCGAAGTTGCGAAGGTCTGGCACGGTCAGCGTCTTGGCTGGGCCGTCCGAAATGTCCTGTGTCTGATACGCCTTGTTGACGACCGGCAGCGGTGTGCCGACGCCCTGAGCAGCGACGACGCGGTTGAGCCAGCCGTTGCGGACGTTGGCGCTTGCCGAGCCCCGCTCCCAATACCGCTCAGCCTCGAAGTGGCTCCGGGTGCGGCTCTCGGTTGCAGGAAGACCAGAGGCCGGGATGATGGCGAGTTGGCCCTGGTTCCACATGGTGTCGTAGATCGGCGCCATGGCGGGGTGAAGACCGATGACACCGTCGATGCCGGTTGGGAACACGGCGTTGGGGTTTGCTGAGGTGAGCGGCAGGGCGCCGTTTGGCTCACCGGGAGGGGGAATGGCGATCGTGGGGCGGAGATCGCGGTAGCTCTGATAGCCGTAGGGGGGAGTCAAGGAGAGGCCGTCAGCACCGCCACGCAGGAAGATGACAACAACGGCGTCACCGGCTCCTGGATTTGACGGCGTGGCAAATGCCAGCCGTGGTGCGGTAACGGCGGCGCCGCCAAGGGCGGCGGCGCCGCCGAGGAACCCCCGCCGGCTGAAGCCACGGGTCTTGCCTGGTTTGTTACTCAGAGTCTTGGTTGCCATGAGATGCGTCCTTGGTGTCCGCTGAATCGCAGACTGGTTGATCAGCGGGTCAGCGGATTTGGAAGAAGGGGTGGGCCATCAGGAAGCTCGCAAGTTCCCCGAGCGTTTCGTCTTGCAGCGAGTCAACGGCATCTGTTCCGCTGAGGTTGAGCGCCGCCAACATCGAGTTGCGGTCGCCGTCGCTGAGTACCTCGATGCCAAAGCGACCTCGGAAGCTCTCAACGAGCTCGTCCACGGTTGTTGCGTTGCCGACAAGGGCTCGCAGGTCGGTGACGATGGCACCAGGCTCGTTCTGGTTCGAGTGGAAGTTGTTGGCTGCTCGAGCCGTGAAGGCCCAGCGCTCCAGCAGTCCGTCAGAGGTCAGCCACGGGCCAGCCACGTCTTCGTAGCCGTCCGGCTGCTCCCAGGCCCACGGCTCTTGGCCGAGGTCGCGGAGGCGATAGCGCATGGTGTCTGCAGCCTGGCCGTATGGATCGATGGGAATGTTCGTGCCGAGCGAACGGAAGGCTGCGGTCACGATCTCAAACGGGCGACGCAGTTTCTCGCCAGCTGAGCTGGCGAATTCTCCGCTGAGCAGCACGTGGCGAACCGTTGGGCCGAGGGCCGTGCCGTTTGCCAGGTACACCTGTGCGGTTGAAGCGACGAGGCTTTCTGGCGGGGTGTCGCTGACGAAGCGGCGAATGATCTTGTAGGCGATGTGGCGAGCCGTTTGGGGGTGGTTGGCGAGGAAGGTGATGAGGGCATCGCCGGCGCTCTTGCCAGGACGACCGCTGTTGGAGAAGGCGCCGCCGAGGATCGAGACCGTCTCGTTGGTGTGGTAGTTGTCGCGGAACTGGAAGTCGCTGAAGTTGCCTGCGTCGCGATCGGTGACGACGCTCCAGCCGCTCATGATGTGAGAGGCGGCGACCACGTCGGCTTCTGTGTAGATCTGGCTGCCATCAGGGTTGATGCCGAGCGTGTGGAGCTCGAGCAGTTCACGGCCGTAGTTCTCGTTCACGCCGGTGTTGCTGTTGGCGTTGCTGAAGGCGTTGTCGAGGTACACCATCATCGCCGGCGACTCGGCGGTGGCTCGCAGCAGATCCTCGAACCGTCCAAGGGCATTCGGTCGAATGACGTTCTCTTGGTAGTCGATGTGAAGGTGGCGGTAGCGGCCGCTTGTGATGTTGACGTTGAAGTGGTCGGCCCACAAGTGGGCCATCATCTCGTACACCTGATAGCGGCTGTACCGAGCTCGGAGCACGTTCGAGTGAACGAGCTCACGGTGGGTCGGATTGTCGTCTTCTTGAGAGATGGCGTAGGCCTGCTGGCGGCTTGCGCTCAGTGAGCGGAACGGGCCGCTCAGCAGGTTCTCAACGGCAGGGTCCGGAAAGTTCCAGGCGATCTGTTGGTCGATCCACGCCGTGAGGCCCATCTGCGTGATGTCGGACTCGACCTCGGGTGTCGTGCCGAACGTTGCCCGGTTGGCGAGCAGCAGCACCGTGGTTTCTGGTGGCGGGGGAGGAGGCGGTGCCGTGGTTGTGGGAGCGGTGGTGGGAGGCGCGGTGGTTGTGGGAGCGGCGGTGGTGGGGGGAGGCGGGCTCGTCGTTGGCGTCGAAACCGGACCGGAGGTGGTGGTCGAGGCCGTGGTTGGTGGTGCCGTCGTTGCTGGCTTGGCGGTGGTGGACGACTTGATCGTGGTGGCCACGGTCGTTGCGACGGCGGCGGTGGTTGTCGTGCTCTTGTTGCCGCCTCCGCCGTTGTTGCCGCCGTTGTCGCCACCATCGTTGTCTCGGGCCTTGTCGCCCTTCTTCGTCGTGGTGGTTGTTTCGCCTTCGGTGGTTGACGACTTCGGCTTGGTGGTTGTCGTCGTGCCGTTGTCGGCGTCGGCGTCGGCATCGGCGCCTGCGTCATTGTTGCCATCGTCGACGAGCGGCAGTGAGTCGGGGAAACGTCCGTCTTCTGGGCGAACGACGGTGTCGGACGGGCCGGCCTCTTCGTCTCCAGGTCCTGCGGTGCCAGGCACGTCACAGGCCGCAACAACAATGCTTGTTGCCATCGTGCCAAGTACGGCCCGGCGTGAGATCTTGCCCTTGGTTGGAGCGGCGGTCTCTGACGCTTCAGCAGGAGTCGTTTCGGCGTCGGTCGGGAACGTGGTCGGCAGCGGCATGAGGATGTCATCGGGAGTCTCACCCCAATTTCTTGAGGCAAAAGTCCATTTACCCAGGTCAGGGTGACCGGATACCCAGAGGCCACCGAGACAGAACTACGATGAAGCCGTGACCGACTACCGGCCCCCACTCCGCGATCTGCGCTACGTCCTCGACGAGATTTCCGGCTTGCCTGGCGTGCTGGACAATGATCAGTTCGAGCATCTCGACACCGACACGATTCACCTCGTGCTCGAAGAGGTTGGGCGTTTCATGTCCGAGGTCGTCGCCCCGACAAACGTCGATGGTGATCAGATCGGCACGGTTTGGAACGACGGCGTTGTCACGACGCCAGATTCGTTCAAGAAGGCCTACAAGCAGCTCGTCGATTCTGGCTACGGCTCGATTCCGTTCGATCCGAACTTCGGCGGTGGCGGCTTTCCGTGGGTTGTCGGGTTGGCGATTCAAGAAATGATGACCAGCGCCAACATGGCGTTCTCGCTTTGCACGCTGCTCACCCAAGGTGCGATCGAGGCAATCACCCATCACGGCAGCGACGAACAACAAGCCATGTATCTGCCAAAGATGCTGACTGGTGAGTGGTCGGGAACCATGAACCTGTCCGAGCCACAGGCCGGCTCAGACGTTGGCGCCGTTGCGGCCAAGGCCGAACCAGTTGGTGACGGGTCGTACAAGATCCGGGGCCAAAAGATCTGGATCACCTACGGCGACCACGACATGTCCGAGAACATCGTTCACCTGGTGTTGGCCCGTACGCCCGATGCAGCCCCCGGCACTCGTGGTATTTCGATGTTCTTGGTTCCCAAGTTCTTGGTGAACGACGACGGGTCGTTGGGCGAAGCAAACGACGTCAGTTGCGTGTCGATCGAGCACAAGCTCGGCATCCACGGCAGCCCAACCTGTGTGCTGTCCTACGGCGAAAACGACGGTGCAATCGGATGGCTCGTTGGGGACGAATTCTCGGGCATGCGCAACATGTTCACGATGATGAACAACGCCCGGCTTTCTGTAGGCCTGCAGGGGCTCGCCATCAGCGAGCGGGCGTATCAGCACGGTCTTGACTACGCCCTCGAACGTAAACAGGGCACCGCCATTGGCGCCCCGAAGGGCGAGCAAAGCCCGATCATCGACCACCCAGACGTACGGCGAATGCTCATGACGCAGCGGGCGTGGATCGACGCCATGCGCACGCTCATCTACACCAACGGCGCGGCCATCGACCGTTCGATCTCTGCCGCAGACGCCGCTGATCGTGAGGCGGCTCGAGAACTCACCGACCTGCTGATCCCGCTCTCGAAGGGACTCTGCACCGACCTCGGCAACGAGCTCACCTCGATTGCCGTGCAGATTTTCGGCGGCATGGGCTACGTCGAAGAGACGGGTGCAGCGCAACACCTTCGCGACATTCGCATCGGTGCCATCTATGAAGGCACCAACGGCATCCAGGCCGCAGACCTTGTCGGTCGGAAGCTTGCGATGCGCGGCGGTGGTGTGATCACAGACCAGTTCGACGCCTTCGAGAAGACCGCAGGCGAGCTTGACGCCATCGATGGGTTGTCGACCTTCGCTACTGAGCTTCGCGGTGTCTGCACCGCAGCGCGCACGGCCACCCAGTGGCTCATTGACAACGGTGGCGACAATCCGAACGCGGCCCTCGCAGGCTCGGCGCCCTACCTCCGTCTGTTGGGCACCGTGATGTGTGGCGGGTTCATGGCCCGGTCTGCGGTGGTGTCTGCTGGTCACCTGGCCGCCGGCACAGACGAGGCAGATTTCTATCAAGCCAAGCTCACCTCCGCGAAGTTCTTCGGTGAGCAGATCCTGCCTCAGGCGGGGGGCTTGGTTAGCGCCGTGTGTGCTGGCCCAGACGATCTCTTCGCACTGACGTCAGACCAACTTTCGTAGCGGAGAAAATCGGCCTGCCACGGAAGCTTCGTGGCCCTTCGATAGTTTCAACCCCGTGATCACCGCCAAGCTTCTGCCGCTCGTCGCGTCGATTCCTTCACCGGGAAGCGATCGCATCGAAGTCGGGCCGCTGACCTTCCGGTTCTACGGCTTGATGATTGCGCTTGGCGTGTTGGCCGCTGTTGAGATCAGCAGACGCCGCTGGGAAGCAAAGGGTGGCGACCCAGACGACATCATCGAGCTGGCCAAGTGGGCCGTGCCCGCCGGCTTGATCGGTACCCGCATCTATCACGTCGCCACCGATTGGAAGAGCTACCGAGGCGACTGGGGCCGGGCCTTCGAGATCTGGAATGGCGGACTCGGCATCCCCGGCGGTCTTGCCGCTGGTGTGCTCGTTGGTTGGCTCTTCGCCCGGCACCAGGGCTGGGATGTGCCGAAGCTCATCGATGCCGTGATTCCCAGCATCCCGGTCGCCCAAGCCATCGGGCGCGTCGGTAACTGGTTCAATCAGGAGATCTACGGCCGGCCAACTGATGTTCCCTGGGCCCTCGAAATCGACGAAGTGCATCGCCGGCCGGGACTCGAAGAGTTCGCAACCTTCCATCCAGTCTTTCTCTACGAAGCGCTGTGGAACCTCGGCCTCGCCTGGTTCCTCATCAGGCTCGACGCCAAAAAGATCTTGCGCACCGGCCAGATTCTGCCCCTCTGGATCGTGGGCTATGGTGTCGGCCGCTTCATCGTCGAGGGCATGCGCACCGATGCCGCCTCACTCGTGTTTGGCATTCGCATCAACCACTGGATCAGCGGATTGGCCGTACTGCTCGGCGGTCTCTGGTTCTTCTGGCTCGGTCGCCAGCCGGAGGGTGTCGAAGACCCTCACGATCTCGATGAGCTCGAACTCGATCTCACCGACGAGCCAACCGACGAAGACCTTTCAGACGAAGATGCCGACGAGGCATCGCCCGCTAGTTGACGAGACTGTCAGCGATGTAGATCTCGGTTGCGCTCGAGCCTTGGGCCTGGAGGAGGACAACGTCGTCGGTGGCAAGGATGTTTGGGAACTCGTCTTGGCCAAACCCGAGCTCAGAGACCGGTATCCAGTTGAAGTTCGCGCCGTCCTGGGTGTGGCCGATGTAGAACGCGTCTGGGCCTGAAGGACCGTTGAGTTCTGGGTTTGCGTCTTCGAACTCTTCGTCGGTGAATTGGAAGAGCAGTTCGCCAGTGTCGAGGTCGTAGATCTCGACCTGGCCATCGTCGGTCTCGATGAGTCCAGGGCCCGTGCTGCCGTCTTCGTTGAGATCGTCGAACGAGATCTCGCGCAAGATCTCGCCGGTTTCGTCGTCGGTGAGGGTGATCCCACCGCTATCGATGCCTGAGAATTCGACTCGTAGCGTGATGCCGTCTTTGGTCAGTTCCGGGGTGACGTTTGGGAAGTTGTCGACACCGCCGTTGGCGATCACCGTCAGGCCAAGATCTGACCGTGTTGCTTCGAACACGCTGGCGTTCGATTCACCGATCGTGATTGGCGTCCAGGTCTCGCCACCATCGAGCGATTCTGCGGGCCCCGTTGGGCCGTATGCAATGAGGGAAGAGCCGCTGTTTGCCGGCCCATAGAGTTCGACATCGAGCTCGGTAACCTCCCAATCAAGTCCGTTTGTGGACCGGAGATGGTTGCTCGAACCCTCCTGGCTGAACGTCTGGGCGATGAAGCTGTCGCCGACGGCAAGCAGGGCCACGAACATCGGACTCTCGGGAAGGGCGAGGTTCGTCTCTTCGAACGGGCCACCGTCGACCGATCGGTAGATGGCAAACGACGAGAGCTCGCTCTCGATTGCGGTGACAAACTCACTCGCGCTCATGCCGCTTTCGGTGAAAGCTGGGACGTCCTCAAATGGGATCAGCTCGCCACGGTTGCCGTTCTCGTCGTAGAGCCGCACGCCGCTGTCGTCGATCTCATAGCCGTAGTCGACTTCGCCTTCTCGACCAACGAGCGCTGGCACGTCGACGAAGCGGAAGGTTGAGACGCCGATGACGATGGTGTCGCCAATTGCAGCGAGCGACAGTGAAGGTGATTCTCTGTAGAGCACGCCGTCGAGCGGGGCGCCTGAGGTTGGCCCGGATTGTGTGGGGACGGGGATCTCAGGCTGGTTCCATGTCGAACCGTTGTCGGTGCTGAGCATGTAGACAGTTTCGAACGATGGAAGAGCCTCCGTGAGATCGCCGCCAGGCTCGGTTCCTTCGAGCAGTAGTGTTCCGCCAGAGTGAGTGATTCGGTACGCATCGATGTCGAGCTCTTCGGCAATCGGCAACCACGTACGGCCATCCTCCGACCGGAACACGGAGGTCTGATGCACGGTGCCAGCCTCGAAGCCGGGAGTGTCGATGGCAAAGAATGCATCCGGCGTTGCGGTGATCGAGAAGGCGTCAATGTCGTTTGGCAGCCCGCCTTCAACCAGTTGCCAGTTGAGGGCCGGTCCGCTCGATACAAGCCCGGACTCATCGTTGCCCGATGCGCCTTCCGGGTCGCTGTCACTCGTCTCGACCGGCTCCTCGGGCACGGTGGTGGAGGTCGCAATCGCTGCCACGTCGTTCTCGTCGTTGGGCGCGTTGAACTGAATGACGCCAAAGCCAACGACAGCCACGCACGCTGCAGCCACGGCGGCGAGCCCGGCTTGGCGTCGGTTCTTGCGTCGCTCCGCTCGCTCACGGAGTGTTGCTAATGAGGCGGGCTGGCCAAGCGACGCATCGGTCGGGATGAGCTCTGCCTCGCCCTTGAGGTGAGCGATCAGGCGATCTTCGATCGACAAGACGTTGTCGTCGGCGTTGTCGGCGGCGTGGTTGTTGTCGATGGGTTCGGTCATGGCGTTGTCTCCGCGTGTGAACCCTCAACTGGTGCCAGTGCATTCCGTAGATGATCAAGTCCTCGACTCAATCGGCTCTTGACTGTCCCGGTTGACACGTTGAGCGCATCGGCGGTTTGCTCGGTCGACCAGTCGAGAAAGTAGCGCAACACAACGACCGAACGTTGCTCATCGCTCAGCGTTAGCAGGGCTTCGCGCAGCTCGAGATCGTCGACGCTGATCTTGATCTCTTCGCTGTCGAGCACCGAGACGCCGTAGATGTCTTCGATTGCCTGCCGCTTGGCAAAGGCGCGAGCCTTTCGGCGAAGCCACGAACGACCCCAGTTGAGACCAACTCGGTAGACCCACCCCGATGGATTGTCGAAGTGGCGAATCGAATCCCACTTTGAATACGCCCTCGTAAAGGCCTCGTCTGCGGCCTCAAGGCCGAGCTCGTGGTCGCCGAGCGTTAGAGCCAGGGCTCGAGCCACGTTGCCGACGTTGTCGAGATAGAAGTCGTCGAATGTGCGAGTTGCGACGGCAATCGGATCGATGAAATCGGCTTCGTCAGCCCCTGCGGTGGCATCGCCATCGTCCCACTCGTCTGGCCGCGTCAGGTCCACGACTGGCCCGTTCTCGGTAGGAAGAGGCCGGCGACTGAGCAGAAGCGGGAGGGGTGGAGCAATGGTCTCGATACTCAAAGACGCCCCACGAGCTAATTCCGTTCCCGTTTTGGACGCTTTTCTCTGACTTTTCTTGGAACGGCGGGGTTGCGGCGCCTAGTCCTCGGGCGGTGGAGCTGGAACCTCGATGCGCTTGATGTCGAGGCCGAGCGCTTCAAAGTTCTCAATTGGGCGGTTGTAGCCCCGGTCGAGGTGGTGCGTTCCAGTGATGGTGGTGGTGCCTTCTGCAGCGGCCGCTGCCAGCACGTATGCGAAACCGCCCCGAATATCGGGCACGACGACGTCTGTGCCGCGAAGAGGCGCTTGACCTCGCACGATGACCGAACACGGCGTCGAACTGCCAACAAAGCGCTGTTGTTGTTCGATGGTGCCAAGCGGGGTGCTGTAGGTCTCGATTTCAGCGCCCATCTTGTTGAGGGCTGGCACGTAGGTGAACCGGTTTTCGTAGACCGTTTCGTACATGACCGAGAGGCCGTCGCACTGGGTGAACAGCGCAACCATTGGCGATTGCCAGTCGGTCATGAAGCCGGGGTGCGTGTCGGTCTCGACGGCTGTTGGGCTGAGGCTGTCGGCCCACGCCGAGACTGATGAGTCGGTGATCTCGAACTTGGCGCCCATGCCAGAGAGCGTGGAGATGGCGGTGACCAGACGGTCTTGCTTGCAGCCCTGCACCCGAACCTCGCCGCCGGTGATCAAACCGGCAACTAGGTACGAGAACGCCTCGATGCGGTCGCCTGCGAGGTGATGGCTTGCGCCGCTGAGCTCGTCGACACCGTCGATGATGTAGCGACGGTTGGGGCGGAGCTCGATACGGGCGCCCATGCGCTGCAGGAAGAGTGCGAGTTCGATGACCTCTGGCTCGGTTGCGCCGCCATCAAGCACTGTGCGTCCCTCGGCGAGCACGGCGGTGAGAAGGACCGATTCGGTTGCGCCCACAGATGGGTAGGGGAGCTCGATGTGTGCGCCGCGAAGGCGAATGGCCTTGGCCTCGAGCCCTTCCTCGGTGAGGTTGATCTCGGCACCCATCTTGGTGAGTGCGTCGACGTGATAGTCGATGGGGCGTGAGCCGATGTCGTCTCCGCCAACGAGAGGAACGAACGCTTCGCCGACCCGGTGGAGGAGTGGACCCACCATCAGGATGGGAATGCGATTCATACCGCTGAAGCGGATGGGGACACGGCTCGAGTTGAGCGTGCGGGGGTTGACCGTGACGGCGGTGTCGTCGCGCTCAACCTCGCAGCCGACGGCTTCGAGCATGCTGATCGTGATGTCGACGTCGCCAATGTCTGGGCAGTTGGAAACCGTCGATGGTCGGTCGGCCAACATCGAGGCAACAAGGTGCTTCGTAACGGCGTTCTTCGAGCCGCGCACCACCACATCGCCCTTCAGGGGGCCTACGGGGTTCACGACCCATGCGGCCGTTGTTTCTTCTGTCGCCTTGTCTGTATCCACCGGGTAAGGCTAGCCCCGGGGGACAGGTGGTGAAGGCCACCCTGACGGATGGCACATCTGGCCGACTGGCTCAGACGGTGAGTCCGATGCGCTGCATGGTCGCAGAGACGTGACCGCCGTCGTTCAACATCGCGTGTAAGCGATTGAGCGGGTGCAACGGTTCGCTGGTTGTGCGCCGATCGACCGGGACACTCTCAGCGAGATCGCGGACGTCGAAGGCCAGACAGTAGAGAAGCAGTCGGTCATGGAGTGCCGGGTGGGCAAACAGATCGGGCCGATCCTCAGCGAGCCAGAGTGGCACGTCTGCGTAGTCCTCCGCGATGGCGAGGGGCGCGTGGTCTGGGTCGATGTGCGCTTCTGGGAATGCGCAGCATCGGAACAGCACATCGAGGTCCATGTCGTTTGATGCGCCACGACACCACTCGAAGTCGAGAATGCCGCTGATTCGTTGGCCGTCCCAGAGGATGTTCTCGAAGGTGAGATCGCCGTGAATCAACGTTCGCTGATCGAAGTCGTTGAGCGCTGGCGCCAGATGGGTGATGAGCTGATCGAGGTCTTCCATCATTCCCCGGTCGAGGCTCGGTTCGGTCTTGAGGCCTTCGAGAGCGACGTAGAGCGGGGCGAGGGTGGTGACAGCGCGAGGATCGATGAGGTGGGTGGCGACCTCGAGGCGAGGAAGCGTCGGCGGGGTAGGCGTGGTGTGAAGTCGGGCGAGGAGTTCGCCGAGTTGACGAACCGCTTCCCGTCTCTCGTCGCGGCCCATGACGGGCCACGCATGAGCCAAGGGTCCACCGGCCTTGCGCTCGACCACCAGGTAATCGGCTCCGACTTCGCCACCCCAGTGCACGCCGGTGGGGAACCGGTCGTCTTCTGGGAGGAAGTCGTAGAGCATGGCTTCGCGGCGCAAGCGCTGGTTTGGCTGGCGGTTGGTGCGCACCACGTAGTCGGTTGAAAGGAAGACCTCGTTGCGAGTGCTCGAGGCGCGAGTCAACGTGCCGTCAAACGGTAAGCCGGCTGCCCGGAGGGCGTGGCGGGCTCGAGCTTCGATGAACCGAGGATTCTGCTTGTCGAACATGGGCGACCTTGAAGAAGCAATCGGCCGCAGCAACAAGATCTTGACGAACCAAGGCCAAGAGACTCAATTTTCAGGGCCGCAAAGCCCGGTTTTTGCCTGGTTTTCGGGCGTTCTAGCGACTCGCTTGTTGTTGGTTATCTATGCATGAGCCCCGAATTCGTTAGACCCGAGACAAGGCACGCTCGCTCAATGGGGGCCAGGCGTCGACTGCCCAGGGGCCGAAATCGACATCTGCCATGGCAACACAGGCGATGCCGGCGACAGGATCAACCCAAAACATCGTGCCCGCTCGGCCGAAGTGGCCGAAGGTTGTTGGACTGTTGGTCGACGCTGTCCAGTGAGGCGACTTTGTTCCCCGTCGTTCGAAGCCGAGACCCCAGTCGTTTGGGGTTTGACGGCCGTAGCCGGGGAGCACACCGTCGAGGCCTGGGAACTGCACGTCGACCGCGTCGGCACGCGTTGCTGGCGACAACAGCGTCGGCGATTGCAGCTCGGCCACGAATCGCAACCAGTCGGCAACGGTCGACGATGCGGCGTGGGCGGGTGAGCCAGCGAGCGTTGTTGCGTGCATGCCGAGCGGTTCGGTGACGCCGAGCGTCAGGTACTCGGCGACGGTCATGCCGGTGGTTGCTTCGAGGTGGCGTCCGAGCACCTCGAATCCGAGGTTGGAGTAGATGCGGCGCCGTCCTGGATCGGTGATGGGATCGCCAGCCTCTGGGCCGAGCCCCGAGGCGTGCGCAAGCAGGTGGCGCACGGTGCCTCCGACAGGCATACCTTCTTCGGCCGGCTCGTCGTCGAGAGCGATCGAGCCCTCTTCGACAGCCACCAACATGGCATAGGCAACAAGTGGCTTTGTCAGCGATGCCAGCGCAAACACGTGGTCGAGGGGCCCATCGGTGACGGTGTGGCCATCACGACGTCGCACGGCAGCACACGCATGTTGGACCGGCCACTCGCTGATGCCGAGATCGCTGTTCATCTCCCTCAGTGTGGCAGTTGCGTATGATTTGGGGGTGACGGCGGCAACCCCTCTCAACACCATGTCGGCAAGCCATCGAGTGCGACGAACCTTTGGATTCGTCGACCTGTCTGACTTCACCAGCTTCGCCTACACCTATGGCGACGACGCTGCGGTGTCTGAGCTGTCGACGTTCCGTTCGGTCATGCGCTCTGTGGGATCGGCCACCGGCGTGCGCACCGACAAGTGGCTCGGTGATGGCGCCATGTTGGTGGGGCTCGATGCCGTGTCGCTGGTGAGTGCCATTCTGCAGATCACCCGCGAGTGCGCAGACGCTGGTCTGGCCCTTTCGCTCCATGCGGGGGTGGCGGAAGGTGACGTCATCCTCTTTGAGGGAGACGACTATGTGGGTGTCACGGTGAATCTGGCTGCTCGGCTGTCTGACCTCGCCACAGCGGGGCAGGTGTTGGCGCCCGTCGAGTTGTTTCGTGGTCTTGATCGGAGCAAAGCCGCGATCGGCGAGGTTGAGGCGCCGGGCTTCGACCCGATCGAAGTCGCCGACCTTGCCCTGGTGCCCGATCTTGTCGAGTTGGTCGACCTCTAGATCTCATTCTCGGTCGGTCTCACTTCGCCAACACCGTTCGCGGTGCAGAGGCCACCCTTCGATACTCTTGGGGCCATCTCAACTACAGACGAATCAACTACAGACGAAGAACCAACGCCTCAGCCCGAACCTCGCTCCTTCTCTGAGCTCGGCGTCGCGGCTCCTCTGGTGGAATCACTTGCCACCCGCGGGTACGAAAACGCTTTTGCTATCCAAGATCTTTCGATCGAAGACGCCCTTGCTGGCCGTGACGTGTGCGGTAAAGCGCAAACCGGCTCAGGCAAGACCCTCGCCTTTGGCATCCCGACGATTCAGCGACTCGCAGAAGGCGAACGGGGCAAGGTGCGGGGACTCATCCTCGTGCCAACCCGTGAGCTGGCAACGCAGGTTGTCGAAGAACTCGAGCCGCTGTGCGAGGCCGTCGATCTTTCGGTGCTCGCCATCTATGGCGGTGCCGACATCGAGAAGCAGATCAAGCGCCTCAAGCAGGGCATCGAGCTGATCGTGGCCACCCCAGGCCGCATGATCGACTTGATCGAACGCAAAGAGGTGTCGGTCACCGGCGTCGAACTCGTGACCCTCGATGAAGCAGACCGTATGGCCGACATGGGCTTCTTGCCGCAGGTCGAGTGGATCCTGCGTCACATCGAGTCTGACCATCAGACGCTGCTGTTCTCAGCGACGCTCGATGGAGCGATCGACGGCTTGGTGACGCGGTATCAGACCGATCCGGCCCGACACGAGGTCGAGCAGAACGAGGTGACCGTCGAGCAGATGGCGCACCGCTTCTTGCAGGTGCATCAGATGGACCGGGCCAAGGTTGTGGCCACGATCATCAAGAATTCCAACAAGACGATGGTCTTCTGCAACACCAAGCGTGCGTGCGATCGATTGGCCGACAGCCTCGACGATCTCAATGTCGCCTCCGAACCGATCCACGGCGACCTTCGACAGCGTCAGCGCGAGAAGGCGCTCGGTGCCTTTGCCGACGGCAAGATCCAAGCGCTCGTGGCCACCGACGTTGCCGCCCGCGGCATTCACGTCGACGATGTCGATGTGGTGATCCACTTCGATCCGCCAGACGACCACAAGACCTATCTGCACCGCTCGGGCCGTACGGCTCGTGCGGGTGGTATCGGCGTGGCCGTCACGCTTGTGCTGTGGAACCAGGAGCTTGAGGTGAAGCGCATTCAGAAGCGTCTTGCCCTCGACATCCCCATCGTCGAGATGTTCTCGAACGATGAGCGGCTCGGAGATCTCTTTAGCTGGGATCCCACCACCGCCTAGTCCAATGACTGTCCCGACTGCATCGAGTGCGGCCTGGGATCTTGTTGCTGCCCACGAACAGTCGGCGTCATCAGATGAGCGCGCCGCTCGTGGTGCCTGGTATACGCCGCGCCGTGTCGTCGACACGGTTGTCGAGCTCGCGCTCGGTCACGGGTCCGCTGCTCGCGAGAGGGGCGCATGGATTCCTGACCGAGTGGTCGACCCGACGTGTGGAGCCGGCGCCTTCTTGTTGGGCGTGCTCGACCGACTTGTGGCCCTCGGCGTCGAGGCCGACGCGGCGCTGAACCGAGTTGGTGGCACCGACATCGACGAAGGTGCCGTTGCTGCATGCCGTGACGTGCTTGAAGCGTGGGCCGCCCAACATGGCGTTGCTCACGCCGTCGTGGTGGCGGCGCAAGCCAGAGTGAGGCAGGCCGATGCGCTTGCTGCTCCGGTCATGTCGGACGGCGCTCAGACTACCCTGGTGATCGGCAACCCTCCGTTTGCGACACCGCTGCGCGGTCGTGTGTTTCCGCCAACCGCTGTGGAGTTTCGAGAGCAGCATCGAGACAGATTCGGGCCATACGCCGATCTCGCTGCTCTGCACGTGGCGGCGGCGATCGACGGTCTTCGCATCGGTGATCGCTTGGCCTTGGTGCTGCCGCAGTCGGTTGTGTCGAGTCGAGACGTGCAAGGTCTGCGCGCCGAGCTCGACAGCCGGGCCCCGGTCGTCGCGGCGTGGGCGACCGACGAGCTCGTGTTCGACGCCAACGTGCGGGTGTGGGCGCCAGTGTTCGAGGTTGGTGCCAGCGAACCGTCTGAGCCCTGGCGACTGAGCGTGGCTGATGCACTGGGCGGACCTGTCGTGCATCTCGATGGCGAGCCGCTCGGCAGTCGAGTCACCGCCACAGCTGGCTTTCGCGACGAGTACTACGGCGTTGCCGAGGTGTGTCGCGAAGCGCAAGGCATCGAGCGAACCGTTTCCGAACTCATCGTTGCCACGGTCGGTTCGCTCGACCCGTTGTGGTCGTGGTGGGGGATCAAACCGACGACGTTTGCGAAGCAACGGTGGGATCGCCCGGTCGTCGACCCTGCCGCCCTCGACGGACGAGTGGCTCGGTGGGCCGAGCAGCTGCGGCGACCCAAGATTCTGCTGCCGACCCAATCAAAGATCTTCGAACCCGTGATTGATCACGACGGTTCGATGGTGCCGGTAACGCCGGTTCTGGCACTTTGGCCGAGTGACAGCCCTGCTGGTGAGAGCTCTGCCGGGCCAGCACTCACGCTCGAGCATCTGGCCGCGATGTTGCTGGCCCCGCCCCTTGTGGCGTGGTCTCGGCGCAACTGGTTTGGGGCGGCGATGTCGACCTCCGCGATCAAGCTCCCGGCCGCTGGATTGGCCGACTTGCCGATGCCGCCCGATCGAACAACGTGGGATTCCGCGGCCTCTCAGATCGCCCGCCGAGGCTCGGTGAGCACCTCCGACCGCGATCACACCGAGGTTGCCGAGCTTGTCGATGAAGTGGCGGTGCTGATGAATGCCGCTTATGCAGCGGATGAATCGGTCCTTGAATGGTGGCGAACCCGCAGACGGAAACAGCCTCGACTTAAACCCGACCGAGTCGGTAGCATTTAGCGATGGTCGAGTCTTCCCCCATGAGCCGTCCGTCGACCGACGGCTCGCCCATCCCCGCTTCCGGGGCATGGCGCGAGGGTGACCACCCGGGTTGGCGTCAGTTTGAGACCGTCTGTAGCGATCGCTGCTTTGCGCTCGAAGGCGGTGGCATCCTCGACGAGATCACGGTCGCCTACGAAACGTGGGGCACCCTCGACGCGTCGGCTTCAAACGCCGTGCTGCTGTGCCATGCCCTCACGGGTGATGCTCATGCTGCCGGACCAAGCGGCCCCGGTCAGCCGACCGACGGTTGGTGGGACCCGGTGGTTGGTCCAGGCAAGGCACTCGACACCGATCGCTACTTCGTGGTGTGCGTGAACGTGCTTGGCGGCTGCCAGGGCACGACGGGCCCTGCGTCTCCTCACCCGGAAGACCGCAAGCCGTATGGCTCACGCTTCCCGGTTGTGTCGACCCGTGACATCGTCCGCACGCAGGCCATGCTGGCCGATCGACTTGGCGTGCAGAAGTGGCTGTCGGTCATCGGTGGGTCGATGGGTGGCATGCAGGCTCTTGAGTGGGCCGTGATGTTCCCCGAGCGGGTGGCGTCGATGGTGTCGATTGCGTCGACGGCCGCTGCCAGCCCGTTGCAGATTGGCTGGAGCGAAGTTGGTCGCCTCGCGATCGTCAACGATCCAGCGTGGAACGGCGGCGACTACTACGACCAGGCCGACGGCGAGGGCCCGACCGATGGCTTGATGCTCGCCAGGCGCATCGCGCAAATCCACTACCGCTCAGACGATTCGCTCGAGGATCGCTTCAGTCGTGCGACGGTCGACAAGATGGACAGGTTCAACCTGTGGGATCGTTTCCAGGTTGAGAGCTACCTCGACTATCACGGCCAGAAGTTGGCTCGCCGATTCGATGCCAACTCGTATCTGTTGTTGAACAAGGTGATGGATCTGCACGATGTCGGCCGTGGCCGAGGTGGTCGTGAGGCCGCACTCGCTCGGATCACGTGCCCAACGTTGATTGCCTCGATCGGCAGCGACATGCTCTACACGCCACGTCAGCAAGTTGAGCTGCGTGAACTGATCTCGGCTGGCGGAGCGCCGCTTGAGTACGCCGAGATCGACTCGATCCACGGCCACGATGGCTTCCTGATCGAATTCGATCAGGTCGGACCGATGCTTGATGAGTTCGTGTCTGGCATCGCCAAAGAGCGCTAGCCGGATCGCTGCCGCGTCGTGCCTGAGGGTGTCGAGATTGAGTACTACCGGCGTAGCTCTGAAGCGGCGCTAGGCCGCGAGATCGCATCGATCGAAGCAGACGACGCCTGGTTTCTGAAGGGCGACACCACGGCAGAGGCTCTTGTCGACGCCCTTGAAGGAGAGCAGTTCAGCGAGGCTCGACGCATCGGCAAGTTGCTCATCCTTGATGTGTCGAACGGAGCGAGGCTTGGCCTTCGCTTCGGCATGACCGGCCGCTTGATCGTCGATGACAGCGCCTCGATTGAGTACCTCGAATACTCGAGCCAGCGCAACGATCCGGCGTGGGATCGCTTCGTTGTGCACTTCGCCGATGGTGGCGACATGCGGCTGCGGGATCCGCGACGGCTTGGGGGAGTGGCGCTTGATCCCGATGAGTCTGCGCTTGGTGTTGATGCCTTCGTGATCACGCCGAGTCAGCTGCGCGACCGAGTGCTGGTTGGCACCGTGGCCCTCAAGGCTCGACTGCTTGACCAGGCCCGCGTGGCCGGCATCGGAAACTTGATCGCCGACGAGACGCTGTGGCGAGCTGGGCTCGATCCGGCGCGGCAGGCTGGGTCGCTCGACAAGGGCGAATCGGAGAAGCTCGTGCGTCATCTGCGCAAGGTGCTGGCCGAGTTTCTGGAGAACGGCGGTTCGCATACCGGACGCTTGCAAGAGTCTCGCCATCGAGGTGGTCAGTGCCCCAAAGACGGTGTGGAGCTGCTGCGTCGTGAGATTGGTGGACGAACCACCTTCTCTTGCCCCCGCCATCAGCCGCCGAGCCGCTAAGTTACTCCAGTCACACAAACGACCTTGGTGCCGGGACGCAGGACGTGAAAACACAAGTTGCTGGGTTGACGTTGATCGTCGCCCAGGAAACCGATCAGACGGGGCGTCAGATCACGACGATGATCGTCGTGTTGCTTGTGATCGCACTGCTGCTCGGTCTCCTCACAGCTTGGTATTGGCGGCACACCGATCCCCGGCGCAGGGCCCAGCTTCAAGCCGAGGCTCGCCGAGCTGCACGTGAAGCAGAAGAGGCTCGCCGCCTCGAGGTTGGCGAACCGGCCCTTGATGAGCCCGCACCGCAACAGGTGAGTGCTCGTCCGGGTGGCACAGAGCGAGCGGTCGACTCCGTGTGGGCCGACGAGACCGTTGGTGGCGCCATTGCGACCGCAGACGACGACGGCGTTTCCGATGATGAGTGGCTGCGCCTCACCGGCCCCAAGCAGACACAACAGCGTCCTCAAAACCAGCGTCCTCAGACCCAGAGCACTGACAACCGAGGCACTGAGCACCGGCGCCCGCGCACGAACGGGCAGAACCCAGACGATCAGCCCCGTGCGCAGCGTTCGGATGGGCAGCGTCCGCAGTCGCAACAACGTTCGCAGAGGCAGCAACGCCCGCAAGGACAGCAGGGTCGTCCCCAGCAATCAAGAAATCGTGAGGCATAGATATGGCCGGACTTGATGTCGACGGAATGATCCAACGGTTCAAGGAACGAGCCGTTGCGGTGAAGAAGCGCAACCTGCCTCCGGTTGGCGGCGACGAGCGCCAGGCATTCATCAAGCAGGCCGAGCAGGACTTCATGGACTTCTCGATCATCGGCGATGCCACGTGGACCTTCGACGACGGCGTTCTGACGCTCACCGTCGACTTCAACCCGCCAGAAGACGGCTGACCTGCGGAAATCTACCGTTGTCATTCACGGGGAAAGCCCGTGTGCAACAGCG